>JBDNAG010000046.1:0-3458 GCA_039768565.1 Akkermansiaceae bacterium
CAGCAGTACGGATCGTGGCTCCGTTCACTTTAAAGACTCCGTCTTTGATTCCAAACTCAAGGGACTTTCCATTCACAGTCTTCGCAGTTTTCGTATTAAGAGCGTCTCCGGCAGAGACGTTTCCTGCAATAACATGATAGCTTAGGACCGCCTTCAGTTTGTCCCGGTTCTCTTCTTTTAACAGCTCCTCGACAGTTCCATTGGGGAGGGCCTTGAACGCTTCATCAGTCGGGGCAAAGACCGTGAATGGTCCCTTCCCGGACAAGACGCCGTCCAATCCTGCAGCCTTAGCGGCTACCAAGAGAGTACCAAAGGAGCCGGCGCGCTTCGCGACACTTGGGATGTCGTTAGCTGGTGCAGGAGGCAGTAAGACTGAGTCGATTACATGGATTACCCCGTTGCTACAGGAGATATCAGCATTTAAGATCGCCGCTTTGCCCACCTTGACCCGACCATCAGCAAAGGCAATGGACACTGGCTCTCCTTGAACAGTCTTGGCAGAACCAGCTTTCAACGCCGATGCCAGATCCGTTGCACCGGGGATCACATGATACTTGAGGATTGCCTGAAGTTTATCCCGATTCTCTGGCTTCAACAGATTCTCCACGGTTCCTTTGGGCAACTTCGCGAACGCCTTGTCGGTTGGGGCAAAAACAGTCAAAGGCCCATCCCCTTGCAAAACCTCGAACAGACCCGACTCGGTGAGCGCTGCAGCAAGCGTGCCAAAACGACCGTCCGCAAGTGCCTTCCCCACGATCGTGTCGGACTGTGTTCCGGGAGCATCTGGCTTCTCTGACACCGCCTTTACCCAGTCGACTTCGAGAGAAAATGCCCCGTCCTTTTTATCATAAATCATGAACCCCAATGAGCTCACCTTGGAGGGATCAAGGGACGGAGATGCTGGAAGCTTTTGGCCAAAAAGAGTCGGACTGAAAGAATCGAGGGGAACAAAGATTTCCTGCCATTCACCTTCGACTGTTTCAAAATCGGCCCTGAAAGGAACCGCCCAACTCCTCATTTTAATGTCGGTTCTCAATTCCACCTTGTAGGTCCGACCATCGCCCCGTGCGCGGATCAGCAATCCATCTTTGCCTGTGAGGTCGAACTCACTAGGCTGGGTCCGAATCGACGAAAAGCCACCCCCATTGGTATTCGTTGCACCTGAAAATTTCAAAACCCCATCACTAAAGCTAGGACCCCCTTTCGAACGCCCACCCATGACATTATCATTCACCGTCTTCCATTCCCCAGCCACTTTATCCCCGTCAAAGTCTGCGAGGACGACCACAGGGCCGTTGGAAGTTCCCCCTTGAGAGGAAACAGCTCCAGCGAATAAACTCGCCGAAATCATCGAGGCGAAACAAAGCCATATCTTCTTGATCGTCATTCACAACTCATCGCCTAAAAATCAAATTTCGACTCTTTTTTTTTACTATTTCTCAAAAATGGGCTCACAACCGGACTAAACACACTCCTCTACCTCCCACATTTCCCACTCAAAATCCGGATCCAATTTTAATAGGGATCAAATCTTACCAGGGGTGAATAATGATGTTGATCCGCAATGGGGCGGACGCTTCCAATCCTGCTATGCGGCGCTCGAGCATCAAAAGGAGAAAACGAAATAAGGCTCCCTCGTGTCTAATGGTTCAGATCGATCCGAGCAAAAAATCAAAGTCACCAATCCAACTACGCCTGCCAGCCCAAACAGAACATTCCAACGTTAATTCTGCATCAGGATTCGGCTGTTGCATGGTGGTCAGGCACTGTTTTTAATCATTGCCTTTTTGTACCGTGGCCTGATTTAGATTAACGCCGACAGATTTACCCACTTCCACCCATGCGCCTGATACTCTTCTTAGCTTGCCTCACTTCCCTCGCGGCGAAGCCCAACCTTCTCCTCATCACCGTCGATGATATGAATCGTGACTCAGTCGGAGCCTATGGCTGCCCGATCGAGAACATCACACCAAACATCGACCGACTTTCCGCCGAGGGCGTTCGCTTTGACCGCGGCTTCGTCAACGTCGCCATCTGTATGCCTTGTCGTGCCGTCCTTATGACCGGTCGCTACCCGCAAGCCAGCGGCGCGCTTGGATTCGACAAGATTAACCCCGGAGTTCCAAGCCTTCCCGAAGCTTTGAAAAAAGCCGGCTATTACAATAGTCTCATCGGTAAGGAAATTCACGTCGTCCCCTCCCGCCATGGGGCCTTTCACCGCATCGACCAACAGAAAGACCTTGGGGGAGGCCGTAGCGCCGGTGCTTATGCCAAAGCCGTCCGAAACGCCATCAAGGAAGCCAACGAAGCCGATAAACCATTCTTCATCATGGCCAATGCAGCCGACCCACATCGCCCATTTGCCGGGGCTAAAGGCGATAAATTCAAAAAGATTCCCTTCCCACGGGAGATCGACCCCAAACAATTACCCGTGCCCGGCTTCCTTCCAGATCTCCCTGACATCCGCACGGAATTGGCGACCTACTTCCAATCCGTTGCTCGTGCCGACCAAGTGGTTGGAGCGATTCTAGCTGAGTTAAAAGCCAGCGGTCAGGACGACGACACCCTGGTCCTCTTCCTGAGCGACCACGGCATGCCCCTCCCTTTCGCGAAGACAAATTGCTACCTAGCCTCGAACATCACGCCCTTTATCCTACGCTGGCCAGGCCACATCAAACCCGGATCGACTGATAAAAAAAACTTCGTCAGCACCATTGATGTCGCCCCGACCTTCCTCGCCGCCGCCGGGGTCCAAAATCTGGAAGGCGCCAACGGGCTTTCCCTTTTGCCTTTAATGGAAGGATCCGAACAAGCGGGTCGCAATCGGGTATTCACCTTTCATCAACGCCCCTACTCCCGAAAACACCTGCCAATGCGCGCTGTCAATGACGGCGACTTTCTTTACATCTGGAACGGGTGGTCGGACGGTGAAACCCAGTTTCGCAATGAATCAATGAGCGGGCTCACTTTTAAGGCAATGAAGAACTCCGATGACCCAAAGGTCCGCCTCCGCGCCAATTTCTACCTCCACCGCACCCAAGAGGAGCTTTACGATTTGCGCAAAGATCCCGATTGCCTGGAAAATCTGCTCGCTGAACGACGCAGCGATCAATCCAGCCGAGTCAGCGCGATGACCAAGGCCTTATGGCACTGGATGAGGGAGGTCAATGACCCCGACCTCAAGCTGTTCCAAGATCAAGTCGAGCTGGCGCTAGACTAATCGACTCAGATTACAGCTTCCCTTAATATTAAAACCGCAGAGGAATCGAATGTCTTTTAGACCCAGAAGAAGCTGAAATCAGAATACCGGGGTCAACCAACGAGGTTTTCAGGCCCGCGCATCATGGGCCGGTGGGACCATCTACTTTGATCAGTCCGAATGCTACTCTGGAGCCCAGCGCTTGGCTGCCACTGGTGTCATCACCAATCGATGGCAACACTTCCTCTCCCAGCGCGAC
>JBDNAG010000258.1:0-30884 GCA_039768565.1 Akkermansiaceae bacterium
AGAACCCGTCGCTATAGGTCTCGTTACCGAATTGAATGGGATCACTCTTGGACCAACCAATCAGCCACATGCAGAAAAATGCCATTACTAATCCGAGAATATAGAAAAAATAAATCAGCGGGCGCTCATTATTGAGGTGCATAAAGATAAGCATCACGAGCGAGGCCTTGAAGGCAGCAATGCAAAGACCAATCGTGGCATCGACACCATCAAACCCATGGTCACCGAAATCCAACCACTCGACAGATGCCACCATCACTGTGACAACGGTGAAGACAAACAACAAGGTTCCGATGAAAATGTAGAGCTTCTTCGCCTTTTTTACTTCTTCGATAGAATCAGCCATGGGTTTTTACGTTTAGAGATCAGAAAAGAGTTATTGAAGATTACATCAAATAGAGGATCGGGAAGAGGAAGATCCAAACCAAGTCAACAAAGTGCCAAAAGAGCCCACCTACTTCGACACGGTTTGCCAGCCATTCGGGATTGGACTCATACATTTTACGTCCAAAGAACAAGTAGTAACCAAGAACTAGTGCACCACCAATCACGTGAAGGCCGTGTAGACCCGTAATTGTAAAGTAGATCGCATAATAGGTGTTCCACTTGGGAGTAAAGCTTGATTCAAAGCCAACGTTAGCACGTGGGATTTCTAAATGCGGGAAGTTGAATTGCGCATGATTGGCTCCCGCAAAACCCTTGAGATCAAATAGACCCGACCTGTAAAGAACAAGATCGTCGTTAGGATCATCGGCAAATTTCGCTACCATCTCAGCATCGTATTCCTTCTCCCCGTTTACGTCCCGGTAGGCAATAATCTGGTCCCAGTTTACGCGATATTTGTCATTCGCCGTTGGCTCCCGGTCCTTTTTTCCTAGTCGCACTGTTTCAGCTTTCAGCCATGCCATGTGGCAATCCCAGATTTTCTTAAAGACATTTCTTTGATCACCTTTCTCGTCACCAGCATGATCATCATGTCCTGCATGATGGGCTTTGTGGGTGAGCAGCCATGTTTTTTCAATTACAGGAAAAGGATCCAACCCCTCGGCCTCGGCGCGAAGAGCAGTCGTCCGGAAATCAAGAGCATCAACCCCCATGATCATAGGACTTGGAAGAACTTCACCAGACACCAACGTGTCATCGCGTAGCTTGGCAGAGGTGTCACCAAGATTGACTTTTTTGACCAAATACGAGGGCTTGAGAACCAAGGTGAAAGGAGGATCCACTTTGAAAGTCACCTCAGAAGCAGCCCGAAGAGTCAACACTCCAAGCTTTTCGGCATCCTCAGCCCGGCGCTCTTTCCAAACATCTTTCTCGATGACATAAGTGGCAGCTTCTTCGATGCCCTTGTCATCTCGGATCCAGTTCCAAGACGCTGCAAGGAATTCGGTTCGAATTTCGCGGTCGTGTGAACGTGCACTAAGATAGGATTCCTCGAGATCATCAAGGAGGTCTATGGAGAGCTCGCTCCCTGCCTTAGCAACAATGGCAGCGTCACTATTCGTCAATTGATCGCGATTCATCTCGCCAGAATTGAGCTCGTCCTTATCGATGACCCGATAATCTTGTGAAAGAGTAACCTTACTATCGCCAGCCTGTTTGAGAATCTCCTCGATGTAGGCCTCGTGGCTTGGACGAGTCAGGACAAATGTGAATTCCGATGCCGTGATGAGAATCCTGTTTGCGGTGAAGACGTTTTCCTTGTCCTCATCGCTCATCTCGCCCTTTTCTTCCTTGGTGACCTCCACCATTTTGCCGTCGACCAGCTTTGCATAATGGAGGTGGCCCTCCACGATGGCGTTGTCCTGAACGGGGCCCCCACCCTGGATGCGAACAGCTTGGTGACCAAACTTAGCCTTGTACTCAATCCCCTTCAGCACCATAAAAAGAGCGGCGCAAACAAGGGTGATCCCCATGTAAACCTGAAATTTTCGCCATTCCCGCATCTTCAAGGCCGCCCATGCAAAAACAACGGTTATAGATGAACCGATCAGCACGAAGGTATTGATCAACCCCGGTAGAACAGGAAGCGCACGCTCCGGCCATGGATAGTCAGCATAAAGCCGGAGGAAAAGGTAGCCCGAAAATAAGCCGCCAAACAAGGTAACTTCAGAGGCCAGGAAGAGCCAGATCCCAACCTTCGAGTTGAAGAGACCGGTATCTTTACGGGCGTTAACAATAAATGGAATTTCCATGGATCAAGAAAAATTAGTCAGTGGAAGGAGGGGCTGGGCTAAGCCTCGATTGCTTCCTTTTCAGGTTTCACCGCGGGTTCCTCAACCGGGACATCGCGCTTCGGCTCTTCCCACTGTGGGAAGAAATCAGAATCGTGGTCGGGACGGCTATATTCGTATGGCCCACGATAAACGGCGGGATCAAAAGTGAAGTTACCATGTCCCGGAGGAGTTGGTGTAGCCCACTCCAAAGTGGTCGCATCCCAAGGATTATCGCTGGTCACCTTCTTACCCCAGAAGTAGCTGATGAACATATTAACCAAGAAAGGCAGCTGAAAAATCGCTAGTGCAATGGCAGCACCAGTCATAATCTCGTTCAGAGAAATTTTTTCAGCTACGGTAAGACCAAAGACGTTGACCCCCTCGGCACCCTTCTCGATATATCCTTCACCACCGTTATACCAACGGCGATGGAAGCCAGCCATGCCCTGAGTGAGCATCGGGAAGAAAAGGAGATTCATGCAAACCAGTGAAGGCCAGAAGTGGAGATGCCCCAGGAAATTATCCATGAAGCGTCCTGTCATCTTGGGATACCAGTGATAGACACCGGCAAAGAGTCCGAAGAGAATTCCGGGAGCTACCACGTAATGGAAGTGCCCAATCACGTAGTAGGTGTCGTGGAGGTGAAGATCAGCAAGGTTGAAAGCCAATGGTAGACCGGTGAGACCACCAATTCCAAACATTGGAAGGAACGCCGCCGCCCAGATCATGGGCATCGTGAAGCGGATCGAACCACCCCAAAGCGAAATAATCATCGAAGTCAACAAAATCACCGATGGGACCGAAATCAGCACTGTTGTGGTCTGAAAGAAGGTCGAGATAACCGGTCCCATTCCAGTAAGATACATATGGTGCGCCCAAACGATGAAGGAGAGAAAACCGAGGACGATAACGGCCCAAACCATAGGCTTGTAACCCCAGAGAGGCTTTCGAGTGTTGCACGGAATGATCTCAGCAACACAAGCAATGGCAGGCAGGAGTAGAACATACACCTCGGGGTGTCCCAGAAACCAGAACAGGTGCTGGAAAAGAAGAGGGCTACCCGATCCAGATAGATCCATCGCTGCACCGCTTGATGCAGAATAGAGACCGGAGGGCATGAAGAAACTCGAACCTACCACGCGATCCATCAACTGCATGATACCGGCAGCCTCTAGAGGCGGGAAAGCAAGCAGGAGGAGGAAACCCGTCACAAGCATCGCCCACACAAAGAATGGGAGGCGCATCCAGGTCAGCCCTTTTGCGCGGAGCTGAATGATTGTTGTGATAAAGTTTACCGAGCCAAGAAGTGACGAAGTAATCAAAAGAACTAATCCAATGAGCCACTGAGTCTGTCCAGCCAGGAACTGATTAACGATTTCTTTATCGGCGTAACCAGCAAGTGGCGAATAGTTCGTCCAACCGGACTTGGCCGCACCAGATTCCATGAAGAAGCTCATACACATGATCAAACCACCTGCGAGGTAGACCCAGAAGCTTGCCATATTCAACTTGGGAAAAGCCATGTCAGGAGCACCGATTTGGAGCGGAGTAACATAGTTTCCGAAGGCAGCGAATCCAAGAGGCACGACTCCAAGGAAAACCATAATAGTCCCGTGCATGGCACCAAACATATTATAGGTTACTCCAGTCACTTTTCCATCATCCAGCCAACGCGCTTTCCAGCCATCGGTGAACATCCAGTTCAAGTAACCTGGAAGTGGCTCGTGAGGATACGCGATGCTCCACCGCATCACGATCATCAAGAAGAAGCCAAAAAGCAAAAAGGCACCAGCCGCAAGGCCATACTGAATCCCGATGGTTTTGTGGTCGGTTGAAAAGAAATACTTCTTCCACCAGGGAAGAACGTGATGGTGATCGTCGTGATGGTCGTGGGCTTCCGCACTCATAGTAAAATGGATGGTCGGTGGTTAGAATTACTGCTCGGTTGCAACAGGCTCCCAAGTCTCTGGGTCCAACATGGTCTCAGGTGCCAAGATGTCACCGGTAAGCATCTTGTCATGTGATTTTTTAAGCTCTTCGGCACTTGTCTGAGCGCCTCCGCGATTCTTGGAAATTTCGAGAGCATTGGCGGCCATCGAAGGTGAAACAATACTTGCCTCGTTGCCCCAAGAATTCCGAATGAAGGTCATGAGCGCTGCGAGTTCTTTAGCATTCAAGTTCGCTCCAAAAGCACTCATGTTGCCGTTATACTGACTACCTGCAACTTCGATGGGGCCTTGGATACCATTATGAATGATTAGAGACAGAGCTTCGGTATTTCCGACGACCCACTCGGATCCTGCCAGAGGAGGAAATTGACCAGTTTGGCCCAAACCACTGTCTTGGTGACAAGATGCACAGTTACCGTAGACTTTCTTCCCTTCCTTTTTCAGAAGAGTGAGGGCATCGACCGGCAATTTTGGCACCTCTTGAGGAACCGGCGACTTTGTCCGAAGATACCCAACCTTGATGAGCTCGTCGTATCCAAAGAATGAGCCACCCTGCCCCATCACCGCACCAGCCGCAAGGACCACGACCGCAGAGATTAGAACAAGCCAAAGTGAGACAGCTTCCATGCCATTTTCACGGATATTCTTCTCACGCCCAGCCGCAGGCTGATCCTTGAGAGCGGCGTGAGCTTCTGGAACGTTGATCGATTCGTCCAGATCAGGGCGAAGATCATTTGATGATGAATCAGACATGACTATTCTTCGATTTTTTGGGCCTTGGGATTGAAATCAAGAACTTCGGGAATGGGGTTCCCAAGAGTATCTTTCTTGAGAGAAACGAGATAGCTGACGAGCGCACGGGCACGGTCGGTAGGCCTGATCCCCTTCCCCTCCTCGATATCGACAGGCAAGGCACCATATCCGGCGCCGTGCACTGCAACCGTTTTGAACAGACCTGATTTCGGAGGACAAGCCGATTTCCAGGAAGTAATGAGTTGCTCGTCGGTCTCAGGGACCTCGTAGCGGGGCACGCCCTTTGGATCATACAGATGCATCATAACCCACTGCTCAGGGCTGCGGGTGCTTTTATTAACCTTAAGATAGTGTTCAAGGCGTCGTCCGAAGTTTGAGAGATCTGGACCAACACGGGACTGGCCGATGTGTGCGACAGCCTCCTGCTGGTAGTCTTGGGGAAGTGTCTCGCGACGAGTGTCCTCGTCGACACTACCACTCTTTCGAAGCCCCGCCCACTCAGCGCGATGAACATCGTTACCGGCGTAAGTCGGACGGATTACTTGGGTATGACAGAGGGCACAACCCTCCTGCCCAAAAATCTTAGATCCTTCCCTAATGCGACCATCACGCTTCGGCACGAATGCACCGGACAGCCCTGAATTTTTCCCATATTCGACTGGATCAAGACTTCGCATGGATGAGTATGGAACTACCACCAGGAGCAGCCATGGGAGACCAAAGGTTCCAAGAAGACCGATAATAAATGCTTTAAAAGTCATGGTTGATGGAGAACTGAATGTTTAGGCAGAGGCTGAACTATAATCATCGACCTCACTCTCCGGCCCGTGCGGACTTGCCGGGTGGTGTGCCTTGAGAAGAGTCGGGTGTGAAGATCGGCGGCCTAAACGAGCCCACATGAGGAGTAAGTGTAGGCAGAAGAAAAGGTTGGCGAGAAGAAGGAAGGCCCAAGCAAGGGTGACTCCCCAACCGACCTGACTAGCACGCTGGGCCATGGTGCCAAATGGCTGACTAAGATCTTCGATACCTTGTCCCTGGGTCAAACCTCCAATGACGGCACAAATAACGACAGAGGAAACTCCGTAAAGAGAACAATAAAAGTGCCACTTGATAAAGCGGCGGGAAAGCCACTCACGGCGGGTAATCCGAGGAACAATGAAGTAAATCGCACCGAATGCACAGAGTGAAAACACCCCGTAAAGCCCGAGAATATCAAAACCATACCCGGTGTAGCTGAACTGGGTTAGCTTCATGGCCGGGACGGTGTGAAGAAGCACGGAAAGAGCACCAAAGACAACGAACAGCACGATCCCAGCCGCAGTGAATCGGAGAGAAGGACTCTCTGCAACCACCTCGCTATTTCCGACCACAGTTCGTATGATGTTATATCCAACCGCGATGGCCGGAATGAGGATTAAAATCATCGAAGCAGCTCCTGCGTAGGGCAGGAACTGCGGAACAGGAGTGCCCACGAGTTTTTGCATTCCAGCCCATGGACCGAAGACTGCGAGCGACCAGAACCCGAAAAGAGCGATGTTGTAACTGTAGACCGGACGCCCTGTCACTTTTGGAGCCAAGTAGTAGGAACTGGCAAGAGCAACTGGGAGAAAAAAGAGCGAGAAGACTGTCCCTTTAAACCAAGCCGCCACCCCGGCAACCATGAGAGGGTGCCCATCCATAAGGAAAACGAATACCCATGCGGTCACGGCAACCCAAGGAAACCAGAGGAGGCCGGCGAGGAGATACCACTGACTCACATAGACGTGACCTGCATCCCGGACCTGAAACTGAATCAGGGACCAGATTGTGATGACGCTGTAACAAACTAGGAGGAGTGGCCAAACTTCGCTCGGAAACTCCATGTATGTGACACCCGACCCTTCGCCCATCATAATGCGGATAACACCGTAGAAGACAACTGCGTTCCAAATATGGCCGGCCCAGAGAATCACTCCCGCAGCAGTACACTCCTTGCGTGAAAGTCTGGCCATTAACCAGATAATGATTCCAAAAGCAGCTTGAAGACCCCATCCGTAGATCATCGCGCTCATGTGAGCTGCATCCACTTTCCCTGCGTCCAACCAGGAAAAACAGGTTAGAAATTCGGGACTGTGTTTCTTGGCGGAAGCCACAAGTCCGAGGACAATGGCGAGCACAAGCCAGACGGCACCACTCGCGAAGAAAAACATCACGGGATGACGAAGAGAGCGATCGATCGACGAGCGTAACGCGACGTCCTTAGAATCTGCAGTAGAGTTAATCTCAGCCATGAAAATGTGCGGTTTTGAGCCTGTGAAAAATGTTATTCAGTGGGTTTGTCGGCGGGTGCCGGAGCAGGAGCGGCACCCGGAACCGGCATGCTACCCTTGCTTTCCTTATTCTCACGAAAGGACTTTATTTGAGCTTGAAGAGCATCGGAAAGAGCGCCCTCATTGAGAGCACCATCTTGTGCGCGATCGATCTCCTCCTTGATCTCAAGACGGCCTTCACCTACCATCTCGTAAACCTTGTTGGTGTTATCTGGAACAAAAGGCTGTGTGATGATGAGAGCAATACCAAATGAGGTCACCATCAAAATGGCGATCCAGAAGGCAGTGAAGCGTTTGAGAGGATTGTCGCGGGTGTGATCCATGACCTTTAGTTGTGAAGATTTGCGGACTCGAGGATACGAGGGTCTCGATGAGGATAGAGAGCTACAGAAGTCAGATTTCTGAGATAGAGGAACAGGAAGGCGCTGACTGCGATAACAAGAGCAAGAATGTCCCCCAACCATGAACCTGAGATCCAGAGTTTAGGATGGTGGTCAATCACAAGGCCAACCGATGGACCCCGCTCGGGGATGATCATGTGGTATACATCCAAAACATGCATGAAGAGAATATAGAAACAGAAGATCGTCATGAACTTCGTGCTCTTCTTCACGTCAGAACGGAGAAGCGCCAAGAAAGGTAAACCGAAATGCATGAATACAAGAGCTAAACTCAGGATATTCCAATTCTCGGTATTACGGAGAAGGAAGTATCGAGTCTCCTCAGTGATGTTGGCATACCAGATCAGGAAAAATTGAGAAAAGGAAACGTAAGCCCAAAAGACGGTGAAAGCAAAGCAGAGCTTACCCATGATGTGGTAATGCTCCCGTGTCACCACGTTTTTAAGGTAACCCATCTTTTGAAGGAAGATTCCGGTCAAGATAAGAACGGCCATCGAGTTCAGGGCCGATCCCGCGAAGACATAGACTCCGAACATGGTCGAAAACCATGAGTAATCGAGAGCCATCACGAAATCGAGCGCAAGAAAAGTGAGGGTCACCCCGAAGATGATCATGCTCCAGGAGGAGTGCTTGCGGGCAGCGAAAAGATTCTTTGTGCCCGGGCTATCGTCGGTGTCCTGGGCGATAGAAAATTTGCGAACGAGGAAAATGAAGAAACCCAGACCGATAAAGTAAAACGCGAAGCGCGCATACCAGAAGACAGGGTTTAGGTAGAAAACCTTAGCTGCTAAGAGGTGATTGTGAGGATCGCTGTCATGGAGTAAAGCGGTCTTGGCCTCCTCGACATTTGAACCTTCGGGAACAACCTTGTCGTAACTACTCATCCACTCCCAGAGATATTGCTGAACATCCGAGAATACAAAAGGGATGAAGAGAACGATCAAAAAAGGGAAAACAAATCCCAAATTTTCCATGAGACGGCGAACCGAAGTTCCCCAACCCGAATTGGAGAGATTATGAAGGAAGGTCCAAAAACAACCACCAAGCACAATCGTAGTAACGAAGAAGACCGCGAAGAGCCAAGAAAAGGCATAACTTCCATGTGCCTCGCCGCTTCCGGTGAGTAGGTAAATAATACTACCTAATACGCCTATTCCACCGATACCGCCGCAAATCATCTGGAGGGTGGCAATCTTGCCTTTCTCCAGGTGCTCACCGTTAATCGGGATGTCTTTTGATGTCACTTGATGTGCCATGTCGTGTTGAGTCAGATGAAAGTGTTATTTGGCGGAGGCCTGGAGTGCGCGAAGGTAGGAAACGATGGCCCAGCGGTCACGAACGGGAAGGTTATGCTTGTAGCCTCCCATGAGACCCTTGCCATTTGAAACCACCTCATAGATGTAGCCATCAGGCGAAGTTTCTTGCGGATAATTGTAAAGACTGGGAACTCCGACACCGACCTCACCAAGGTGGTGGGAAACGACCCCCTTACCATTGCCGGATTTACCATGGCAAATGGCACAATGAACATTAAACATGTCCTCCCCACGACCCAAAAGCCCGGTCATGTCAGCTTCGGTTTCGATTTTAAGTTCCTCAGGAAGCCCATTTCCAAAAGTGCCCTCCTTCTTACCGTCGAAGTAGTATCCGGCACGACCGGCACCAAATTCGAGAGGCATGACGCCTGCTTGAGCATTACGAGGGATGGTCCCCATAACCGGCCTCCTTGATCCCATTCCATCGGCAAAGAATGAATCAGCGGTCTGCGCCTTGACCTTATCTTGGTCGTCCATGTCAGGAAAAACCTGAATGGGAGCCTGCGAGAACTTGTCGCCACGGAATCCAAAGACTCCGACTACGAGGATCGCAAGAGCGATGAGAGAGAGAAAAAAGTATTTCATGGTTTACTCAGAATCGTCCTCCACCAGTTCGATGTTGTCACCGCCGACTTCAGCAAGAAGAGCCTTCGTGGACTCCGCGGAAAACTTGGCGTCACGGGCTTCGATCGCGATGAAGAACTTATCATCGGTCACGCGGGCAAATTGTTTACTGGCGAAAATCGGGTGATTCCACCGTGGCAGCCCCATCAGAGCGAGAAGCCCGAAGAGAACAGTGAAGCCGGAGAAGAGAATGGTGAGCTCGAACATTATCGGGAAAAATGCCGCCGTTGTGAAAATGTTAGAGGGCTTCCCCTGCACCACTGTTGGATAAAGTCCAACTTGAGTCGTATAAGCCAAAGCGATGGCGGTTAGGAAACCGGTCAGACCCCCGAAAAACACGAAGTAAGGAAGAAGCGAACGTTTCACGCCCATGGCATCGTCCAACCCGTGAACCGGATATGGAGTGTAACAATCCCATTTTTTGAATCCGGCATCCCGGACCTTCTCAGCAGCCTTGTAAAGCTGCGAAGCATTTTTGAACTCGGCAAGGTAGCCGTAAACTCTGCGGACTTTCGTGCTCATTTAGCTCTTGGCAGTTGATTTTTCGATTTCAATCCCAGCCTCCTTGGCGGCGCCTTCGGGATTCTCGTGTAGTTCGTATTGGTAGGCCGGGATGATTTCGATACCATCGTCAGGATGAGCCTTCTTATCTTCATCGTGAGCGTCACTCTCTTTCAGGGTCCACTTCACCTCAGCGATATTGATGCATGGGAGGAAGCGGAGGAAAAGAAGGAAGAGAGCGAGGAACATTCCGATCGTTCCCACAAAGGTAAGAACATCAACCCCGCTTGGACTGTATGTTTTCCAGTCACCTGGCAGCCACATCCGAGCTAGCGTGGTAACGATAATCACGAAACGTTCGAACCACATTCCAATGTTTACACACATCGCAACGGCCATAACAACCCAGAGGTTTTCACGCATTCTTTTGAACCAAAAGATCTGAGGGGAGAGGACATTACACCCCATCATGCAGTAGTAGGCCCACCAGTAGGGCCCATCGATTCGGAAGAGAAAAGCCGCTCCTTCATATTTAGCGCCCGAATAGAAAGCAATGAAGAGTTCCATCAAGTAGGCATAACCAACGATTGTTCCTGTCAGGAGGATGATCTTGGCCATGTTATCGATGTGTTTCATCGTGATCATGTCGTGGAGACCGTAAAGGGCCCGCGCAGGAATCATGATCGTCAGCACCATGGCGAATCCTCCGAAAATCGCACCCGCCACAAAGTAAGGCGGGAAAATAGTGGTGTGCCATCCAGGAACAACTGAAGTCGCAAAGTCAAACGAAACGACCGAGTGCACCGAAAGAACGAGCGGGGTCGAGAGGGCGGCGAGAAGGAGATAGGCCATCTCGTAGTGGCTCCATTGGCGGTTACCACCGCGCCATCCCAGCGAGAAAATTCCATACATGAACTTTCGAATACCAGGCTTGCAGCGATCGCGAATAGTAGCGAGATCGGGGACCATCCCGAGGAACCAGAAGATCAAGGAAACGGTGAAGTAAGTCGAAACTGCGAAAACGTCCCAAAGAAGTGGCGACTTAAAGTTCTGCCAAATCGCGTTCGAGTTCGGGATCGGCGCAAGGAACCATGCCATCCAGACACGCCCCACGTGGAAGGCCGGGAAGATACCTGCACACATCACCGCAAAAATGGTCATAGCCTCGGCAGCCCGGTTAATCGAGGTTCGCCAGTTTTGACGGGTCAGGAAAAGAATTGCAGAAATCAGGGTTCCAGCGTGCCCGATACCAATCCAAAAAACGAAGTTTACGATAGGCCACCCCCACATGACACGATTGGTGTTCCCCCAAACTCCGACGCCGGTCGAAACGAGGTAAGTCAAACCGCCAACAACACCCACGAGGGCGATGAGGGCTGATGGGATGAATAAAATCCACCAGAGAAACGGCTGCCGGCCTTCGACAACGCCGCAGATCCGCTCGGTGATCCAATGGTAGGAACGTTTGTTGAGAATCAACTCCTCACGCTCGAGGACAGGAATTTTGATCCCGTTCGTGTTGTTCTCAGACTGTGTGGTCGCTTCGGACATGGGTTTCAGTCGCTGGAAAGAATTCTCAGATTAGTGAATGTTGATGGTTGCCTGACCGAGGAATTTCGCATCAGGCATCGCTGGATTCGGATTCTTAACACGGGCGAGGTAGCTCGTGCGCGGACGGGTATTGATATACTGGAGCAGGTCGTAGTTGCGGCTACTGCCTTGGACCTCCTCGTAGTCGTCTCCCTTGATGATTTTAACGGAGTCAAGAACGTTGCCCTTGGCGCGAACAACCTTGGAGCTGTTATCGAGGAGGTTTCCGAAGGAGACCGCATCGGTAGGACAGGCATCCTGACATGCCGTCTTGATGCTATCAGTCTTGACTCGGAGATCCTTGGTTCGATTGACAGCCACTTCGTATGACTTCTTGCCAGCCGCATACTTATTGACCTTCTGTTGCTGTTTCTGCTTGATCTTGGCGGACTCAAGACGCTGCACACAGTAGGTGCACTTCTCCATGACGCCACGCATACGAACGGTGACGTTCGGGTTGCGCTGCTTCGAGGGTGCTTCGCCAACCTGTTTCTCCCCGAATGGTCCCTTGTAAAGGTTGCCTTTAATGAGTGGATTACGTTTGTTGTAATCGAAGAAATTAAAGCGGCGGGCCTTGTAAGGACAGTTATTGGCGCAGTAGCGGGTTCCGATGCAACGATTATAAGCCATCGAGTTCAAACCTTCCTCGGTATGAACGGTGGCATTGACCGGACAAACGGTTTCGCAAGGGGCCATTTCGCACTGAACGCAGGCGACAGGCTGGGGAATCGATTCGGGGTTTTGGGTGACCCACTCCGGATTCTCCTTGGAATGATTGATGTGACCGTGCTCAACCGGATGTTCCTGAGAGGCAAAGTAGCGATCCATTCGGATCCAGTGCATCTCACGTCCCATCGCGACTTGAGTCTTACCAACAACGGGAATGTTGTTCTCGGCCTGACAGGCGACGAGACAAGCATTACAACCGGTGCAGGTGTTGAGATCGATTGCCATCCCCCACTGGTGAACTTCATCGGCGAGGTGGGTCTTTTTCGCGAGCTCTGTCTTGGACCAAGTTTCGCTGCCCTCTGGCTTGTAAAGTGAGATGTTGTCAGGAGCGTGGGAATCCATTCCCTGTTTCTTGACGTTCTCCATCTGGGTCTGAAAGTCCCCTTTGCCTTCGAGAGTGTCGGTCGAAACTTCACGAGCAAGCGCACGGCCATACATCGAGTTGTGCTCCTGAGTGAGGGCGACAGGATACTTATCCTCCGTAGTAGCAGCAACACCACCCGAAGCGAAATAAGGAGTTTCGCCGGTGCGAAGTGCGTATGCATTAAAACCAGTATTGAGACCGACGTGGCCGACAACTGGCTTATCCTTATTGAATTCTACAGCTCCCTTGCGCCCGTCATCGGCGGCCTGGCCGTATCCGACCGGAAGAGTGATCGCGTTATCAGCGTGACCGTAAGCAATGACAACAGGGACGCGAATTTCGCGACCATTGACATTCAGGTCGATCATCGGCGAGTGATTCCCTTCTCCCTCCCCGGTCTCATAACGCTTTGAAACTTTGACTTCCGTGCCGATGCGCATCAGAGGAGTCTTTGGCTCCAAGGCAATGACCTTGTCATAAATTCCAAGAGCCTTGGCAGTCACCGGTGAAATCTGAGCGGCATTATCCCAAGTCAACTTAGTGACGGGATCAGGCGACTCCTGAAGCCAGGCATTGTCGATGAAACGTCCATCGAGAACAGAAGCATCGGTGGCGAAAATCACGTCCAATGCCTTTGGCGAAGGCAGATCTTGAGCCAGCTCGATTTCAGGAGCAGTCGCACTCAGCTCTCCCGCCTTGTAGGAGGTCCCTTCAACAAAACCATTGGTGAGAGCATCTCTCCAGGTCTTGTCATCTGAATTTCCGGTCATCTCGGCAAGGGTCGTCTTGACCTCACCCATGGCCGGAGAGAATTCACCTTTGGGAAGATCACCACCTCCGAGAACGTGAAGAAAGTCCAGCTCGGAGAGCCCCCCGTAAAGGGGCAAAATCATAGGCTGAATTAATGAAAGAACACCGGTCTCAGTACGAGCATCTCCCCAGCTTTCAAGGTAGTGCGCCGCAGGAATGTGCCAATCACAGGCCCAAGCCGTGGCATCGGTGCGAAGCCCCCAGTGAACCGAAACCTTGGCTTTACCAAGAACCTCAGCGAAGCCATCGGCATCAAAAACAGGGTTGGAAGGCGTTAGGAAAATAACATTCTCAATGGCACCACTTTTGAGTTTTTCGGAGAGTTGAGCGAGCGTGCCATACTGTCCGAGATCGGTCTGAACTGCACGAATCGCAGCAGAAGCGAACTTGGCATTCAAAGCCGCCGCAATCTGCTTCACAACCTTGGTTTGGCGTGATCCGGCGAGAACCAAGGGGACGGATCCTTCGCTTTCAAGATCGGCGGCACATTCTTTGACCCAATTATCAAACTCAGCGACAGCGTTCTCAGCCCCCGGGAAAAGTGCTTCCTTGTCTTTGTCATCAGCCTTGTAGCTACCAACCCCAAGAGCGGCAGCAATTGCTCCGGCAACAGCAGGAATACGGCTAGGAGCGACACGGAGACGGTGATCTGCCATACCACCCGTGAGACTAAACTGAGCCTCAACCTGATAAAGGCGGTTCATCTTGTTCGCATCGACATCGTGCTCCTGATCGTAATTTTCATTACCACCCTGACGCTTCTTCGAGAAGGCCTTGGAGTTTCCTACCGGATCGGCGCCGAGAAAATCACAATCGAGAGAAAGGATGCGGGTCGCCTTTTCGAAATCAACGACGTTTGAGACGCCGGCATTGAGGGGCTCACCGGAAGTAGCCTCATAGGAAATCAAGGTTGCACCCTTTGCGGCAAGCCCTTTAGCAAGACGGTTCCGGGTTGGAGAATCATCATTGCCGAATACCAGTGCAGTTTTAGCAAGGTCGAGAGATTGGAGAGATGACTTGAGTTCGCTTTGAGTCGCCTCCTTACAGCTCTTCAGAATCTTGCGGGAGCGGGATGGCGAGTAGAGATCAAGGACCGAAGCCTGGGTCTGCGCGCAAGTTCCGGAAGCATCCGGGTGGTCGTGATTGGGCTCAAGCTTGGTTGGGCGGCCTTCGTATGTCGTTACAACAAGGGGAACTGCACCAGCTGCAGATGGACGTGTGCTGGCGTAAAAAAGTGGCGTTCCAGGAATAATCCACTCAGGAGCCTTTTTGTAGGGCACGATGTAGGATTCCGGACGGCGGCAGGACACCAGACCAATCCCAGCAAGAGCGCTGGATGCGCCCATGAGTTTGGTAAAACTCCTTCGGGAGACCCTTTGCTCTTCCTCATCAAGCGTATCCCCTTTCGGGAATTCACGGTCGAGAAGGTTTCGGAAGTTCTCGGTGCCTTCCTTCTCGCCGACACTACGCCAAGCGGTGGTGGTATCTCCTTTGTTCGGAGTGACAGGTGGGTTCCAGACGCGTTTGCTCATCTCGGGCAGGTAAATTTAACGGTGACAAGTCGCACAGGACTCTTTGGGCTGAACTCCCCAGTGAAGGCGGAGAAATTTGCCAAAATCTTCAGGTTCTTCGATTCGCTCTCCTTTTCCAACGATCAAGCCCTCGGTGTCGATGACTTCGTTGTCTTGCAGGTAAATCTTGGGGTCGTAATTAAGATTGAAGACCTCCTCGAGCGGGCGGAGGTGCTTCTCGGGAGCCCGGTGACAATCAAGACACCATCCCATGGAATGAGTCTCAGCGTGGTAAACCTTCTCCATCTTGTTGACCTCACCGTGGCAACTCACACAGGAGATTCCCCGGTTCAAGTGAGCAGAGTGATTAAAATACACATAATCCGGAGCTTTGTGCACACGGACCCACTCAATTGGAACGCCATCGCTTGGGTTTCCGCTCGGGTCAAGAATTGGGCTGTGAAACTCATCAACCCCCATCGCCGAGCGCAGAGCTGCGAGTTTGGGTGACCCTTTCTTGATGTGCTGGTGACAATTCCAGCAGGTATTGGCAGTAGGAACGTTGGCGTGACCGGAATGCTCAACAAAACTGTGACAATAACGACAGTCCATGCCGAGCTGACTCACGTGCAGATTGTGGTCAAAATGAATGGGCTGAGTGGGTTGGTAGCCGACTCTTTGTGCCTTGGGCGTTGCATAGTAAGTGATTCCGGCGACAACGCCGGCTCCTAAAGCACCAAGACAAACCGCAATTTTCAGCGGCAATAAGTTTGTCCAACGGGGAAAAAAGTTTGCCATCGCTGTGAGAGTATTATGAGCAGGCGAAATTTTTCACAAGGGGAATTTGTGAAAAATTTCACAAGCTCCGTAACTACCTTACAGTAAAAGCTTTAAATTTTAAAGCCCCTTTTGAATATCTCCCGTTTTTGCACCTCTCCCCATCCCAAAAACGACCATTGCTTACTTCCGCTGAGATTCGATCTTAAGAGGGACCACTTTCCGTTGCTTTTTGACCTATTCTCGAGGGGTCTCCACTACTTCCTCATCCTATTTTGGCGCTGAGCAGGCCACGCAAAGCAATCTGTATTGATATTGAAGTAGCGCGGGGAACAAGACTCAGCCCAACCCCTAAATGTTCGCCCTGAGCACCTTGGCTACAAAAATGGAGATCATTTCGGTCCCAATCTTGGTCGCCAAATCCATCCCCACGATTCGCCACCTCCCTCCCAAGCCCCCCCGTTCGATCCAGTTGCAAGATGAGCGTTACCTGAAGCTAACAGAGACTGGCGGAAAAGTTCGGTAAAATTCAAACGCTTCGAATTCGGAAGGGAAACACTCCGGAATAAAAGACAAAAATATTCAGGGGAAAGACAACTTTCCCCTTGCCTCGATCTGTCTGCATCCTAGTTTCAGCAGATCGTAGCGCTCAACGCGGTGCGTTCGCGCAGATAATCCAAGTGAGGGTAAAGGTCCAAATCCTTTGCCCTCATTTATTTTCATGGAATTCCTAGGCCAAATCCATAACGAGCACCTTGGCCCACCAGTCCTTGAACCCGTTAATAAATGCATCGTGAATCGGATCACCCTCCTGATAGCGATCATGACTTTCCATGGAGTCAAATCTCACCGAAATCGCGTAATCAAACGAATGATCGGTTACAGGCCGATCTGCGGTGTCAGCTGGCTTGCCCCAATGAGATGAGGCAACATTCGGAGACCGCAGCAGCGACTCGATTGCCTTCTCAAAAACTACGCGGTCTCTCTCATTCCGACGGTCTTCTTTCAGCCAAAAATACACATGATGTTCCATACCCGGTTAAATAGCGGCCCAGGTCACGGAGAACAAGCGAACTCCCGGCTTTCCTGAGGTTGATCTTACAATAAATCTGTGTGAATCTCTCTCCGCGAGTGACCATCTCGCGACAACAAAATCACGCAATGGTATTCCCCCTTACGATCCGGCAGGCTGTCGCCGCCCTGATTCTCAGCCTCCTCCTACTCTCCCCTGCCGTGGCACAGGGCACCGGGGAAGAGAGGGCTTTTCAAGAAGCGGAAAGATATTACGCGGCCGGCATGAGACAATCGGAAAACCTACAAAAAGGTCGATACATGACTTATGTGATCGGACTTTACACTAACTATATCGAAAACTACTCGGGATCTAAAAACGAGGCCGCGGCCAGGTTCCACCTTGGCTACGCCCGACAATCCCTGGGGCGCATTGAAGAAGCAAAGAGCACCTACCGCTTTTTGGTTGAGCGCCACCGCAGGGGGCCTCACGTGGGGCAAGCTTCCCGCCAAATGGCCTACCTCTATTTTGTGGAGGAGAATTGGGAGGAAGCCGCCACGTATTTCGGAGTCGCCTCGCAAAATCTCCCTGATAGAAATCTCCGCTACACCGCGCTTAGCAAACAAGTCGAATGCCTTCTTAAACTGGACCGCCGAGCTGAAGTCGCCGTTGCACTTCGTCAGATTATCGATATTGAAGATCATCCTCATAAGGATTGGGCCACCTTCATGCTCGCCTACCAATATTTCGAGAGAGACGACTTTGACACAGCCATCCGACTGCTGAAGCCTCTCGTCAAATCTGAAACACAAAGCCAATATCATTCTCAAGCCATTTTCTACACTGGCCTCGCCTCCGCGGAACTGGGCCTCGAAGGAGATCAAGACGCGCACCTAAAGACAGTCTTGAACATGTCGATCCACGACCTGTCTCTCAATCCTGATCAACGAAGGCACCTTGCCTCAAACAAGGCCCGCGCCCAAACCTCTCTCATGGGTCTCTACACAAAAAAGAAAGAATGGGACACCGTGATCAATCTCTATGAAAAAGGTGACTTTGGAGCCACCGGCGTTACTGAAGCACGGCGTTGCGAGCGAGCCGGCCTAGCCTACCTCATCAAGCAAAATTACCTTGAAGCCCGAAACTGCTACCGACGCGTTGATCGGGCCCTCCCGAAGAGCCACAAGGCATTCGAAGCCTCCTTCAAGTGCCTCAGGTGCGACTACTACATTAAGAATCCAGCTCTTATCGGGCGGGTCGATACTTTCTTTGAACTCTACGAGCGAAAATATCCGGAACACGAATATCTAAATTGCGCCCGCTTCTTTCAAGCCGAAATGCTCTACCAAAGCGATGCATTAGAAGACGCAGCATTGGCCTTCAATAAAATCGATCGCAGCCTCCTCGAACCCGACATGCAACGTGAGCTTCTCTTTAAGCATGGATGGTGCTTGAGCGAATCAGGACAGTTCGACGGTGCAAGCAGGAGCTTCGCCCGATTTCTAGCCGAATTTGCGGACGACCCGCGCACAGCCGAGGTCTACAACAAGCGGGCCGAAGCCTACCTTTCTCTTGGCGATTACACTTCGGCTCTCAAGGATTTTGAAAAGGCCTTGGCTATCAATCACCCTCCAAAGCAAACCGCATTCGCCCTTCAGGGTAGCGCCCGCGTTCTTCGACAAAAAAAGAAATACGAAATCATGATTACCCGCTATCGGCGGGCCCTAGATGAATTCAAAGACCTCCCCATCGATACCATTGCCAATGCCAATTACTGGATTGGCTGGGGATACTATAAGCTCAAAAAATACAGTGAAGCCCCCCCTTATCTCCGCAAAGCAAGAGACCTCGTTCCAGAATTTTACAACCAACCCGTGGGTGACCTTCTGATTCTGAGCACCTTCAACATGCGCGACAAGACGGCCCTCCACACTGCGCTTCAAGGGGTCTACGATAGAGCTCCCGCTAAGATGGTTCCCAAAAACATGCTCTCCTGGCTAGGCGTGCAAATGTTTCATGATGGCCAAGTAGAAGAAGGAGTCGACTATCTGGAAAGAGCCACAGATCTAGAGGCCCCGGAAAGAACCGATATCGGAGTTTGGCGAATTTTAGCTAAGGCTCAAAACCGATCAGGTCGCTTTGCCGGAGCACAGAAAACCAGCCTTCTTTTACTTGGGCTAGAGCAGGACGTTAAATGGCAGGCAGATGCATATCTGGACCTCGCAGAAGCTCGCCTCGGCCTCAAACTTTACCCGGAAACCTTGGAAGCCGTCGCCAAAGGCCTTGCCATCAATACTCCCGGCTCGCATATCGCCGGACTTCACATCGTGGGTGGCGAAGTGGGCCTGCTACAAGGACGCTGGAACGAGGCACTCGAAGAATTCAGCACTGCCATTCCCATGATTCCAGACGATCCCCTTCTACAACCACGTGCACTTCACGGCGCCCATCTGGCCGCCAGCAACAATCACAACGAGACTCTCGCTGCGAAATATAAAGCTAGGCTCGCCTCCGCCTTCCCTGGTTGGAAGCCTTCACTCAAACTCGAGACCCAGTAGAGATAGAGGTTGGCACTACCAGCCGCAACTAACCGCACGGCTAAGCAAAGACTTCTAGGAACATGACTGCGGCGTTTAAAGGTCTATTTTTGGATACAACACTTCCCTTGATTACTTTCATGGTAATCCCACAGACAAGCCTATAGAGGGGCAGCCTTGCTATAAGGAATCCAACTGAACGGAACTCAAATGGGACAAAATTATGACTTCCCATTTATCTTCGAATTCAGGTTTTCTACCGCTTAAAAAAAGCCCCTGTTTATAGGCTCTCAATTTCAATACCGAAAGCGAGCCCTCCTTTTTTGGGATCAGATCTACGATGACCCGCAAAGGAAAGACTACTGCTGCCTTATCCCTCTTTGAACCATCGCAAAAAGAGAATTCAACCCCATGCTCTCTTTGCCGTTTCTTTAAATAAAACAATTGATGCGGCGACCTAGATTCTAGGAGGCGAGTAGTTTCCCTAACTGCAAGGGGATACGGACGGCCTGTCGTTGTGGTGCACGAAGCAAGCAACAGCGGAAGCAGCAATAGACCGATCAGTTTAAGCCCGATCACCTCAATTGGCTAATGTGGGATTTTACCAGAGCACGAGCCTCTTCAGGAACCCATTCCTCCCAATCCTCTCCGTTAACCGCAGCCCTTAAGAGGCTTCGCCCGGTCATTTCGAGAAGCCTGTCGTCACCACAGCCAATGTTTGAAATCATACCATTTTCAAGGAAGTGATCGTAGAGTTTTTTCCACCCCTCGGGAGCTGAAAAATTATCAGCAGTCACGTATTCCTCGTCATTACCATTACGCCATGGGTAAACCAAGAGAGAGAGCTTGCTCTTAAACAAACGACCAAAAGACTCAAGGATCCCTCCCTCCAACGAATCGGACCACTTTTCCTTGAATAATTCGTTTAGAAGTCCAATCGATAAAATCATGCCAATAGGCTCTCGCGTATATCTTCGGAGCACTGCGGCCACGCGGTGAAACTCCGGACAATTCGAGACCATGACAATCTTCCCCATGGCTTGCAGCGCATCTGCGCGATCGATAAACGAAAGCAAATCTACTTCGCCATTACGCAGAAGATTGCTGAGCGAAACCTCACAAACTTCCCGACAAGGCCGGGCACCTTCGGACCCTCCATTGGGAGGAAAAATCTTACCGGCCTGGTTCAGCATATCCAGGTGCAGATTTGTAACTGGCAAAAAACTTCCCCGCAGAATCAACAGAGGAGTTTTATAAAAAGCTTCAGCCGCTTGCACAACTTCACCATCGGGAAGGAATACAGTCGCCGGAGACATCCCCTGCCGAACTAATTCAAGAGCACAGATCCGATTGTCGACCATCTCAAATGGCTTCCCTTCAAACCTCAGCATATCGATTTCAATCCGACCTGGAGCAATGAATTCCATCAATGCACTCACAAAGCCTCTCAAGTCTCCACCCTTATGATAAGCAGCATCGATGAAATTAACCCCCAATTTACCAAGAGCTTCCATCTGGTCTACATTCTCTTGGTCAAGTAGATTAACGTGTAAAACTATCGTCCCGGAAGGTCTACCCGGTTGGCTCTGAAAACGAATCGCCAACCATCCATGACACTCTTCTGTATCCTGATATCCCCTCGCTCTGACTGTATTTGCAAAGGCGAAAAATCGAGATTTCTGCCCCCTTGGTTCACTAAGTCGCTTCTCCAGCAACTCATACTCATAGTTGACCATATCAACAACCCGCTCTTGAGAGACGTAGCGCTTTGTCTTCCCGTAAAGCGCATCACTTATTGTCATATCATAGGCCGAGATTGACTTAGCGACCGTTCCAGCTGTTGCAGATGCCCGAAAAAACCAATTAGCCACCTCCTGCCCTGCTCCGATCTCAGCAAATGTGCCATAAATCGAAGTATCGAGATTCATCCTCAGCGCCTTTTCCTCGGGCGAGCCAAAAGATTCACTCACCCTCTTCATCTCTATCAAAATTTATCACCCAGCCCTCTGTCACAACTTCAAGAATTTCAACCTGATCTTGGGCTCGCGATCCTGGAGGATACGCTACCTTAAGAAGGCAAGGAACTCCCTTCGAATTCTTCATCGTAACCCGCAGGCTTTTATCTTGCTCCGAATCTCTCTCGACGTAACCAAGAAAAGAATAAACCGAACCCTTGATCTCCAGACCCAACGATCTCCACTTCCGGTCATCTGAAAAAACATAATTGTAGTAGCTAGCCGGCTCGATGATCACCCTGATTTCGAATGGCGTGGACGGCCTCTTCTCCCTCATCTCCTCTGGAGTATAATCGCAATATCCAATCCAGCTTTCCCAATCCACCTTATAGCTTTCATCTTCACCATCCACGACTCTTTCGACCGCGATAGGAGAAGATAAAAAATCTGCAGTCGTCACCACTGTCGTGATCAACTCACCAAGATATGACACCTTCAGCTTATTCAGCGACTCAAATCCAAGGGCTTCATATTCCACTTTCTCGTAATAACGATCGAGCAGTGGGCCAACTCGTTCGGGTTCGCGAACATATTTCTTAAGCTCTTCGGGTGATTCTGCCATCACGAATCTCTTAATCGCCTCCTCGAGCTTTTCACTATTGAACTTTTTGTAGTCATCCACAGTCTTAACAGCAGCATCTCCCTCTTCGCTTTTCGTGGAGCTGCGCTCCGCCTCCTCAATCTGGTCAAGTAAGGCCTCAGCCTTCTCCCTGTCAATGGCCGGTTCGTTCGAACTCAATACCGGATTCGCTACCGAGCCCTGATAATAAAAAATACCCAGAGCCAAGAGAACCAGCGCAGACATCACGATACTGACCACAACCTTCCACGATACTTCATTTAACCGTTGATCGTGCCCCTGATCCTCCCACTCGATTCGCTCTGCCTCCTCACCCACATATTGACGTCGACGGTCCTTCCTTCGGGACGTCTCATGCAATTTAATCTCCTTGGGTGTCATTTCTTGAGCGACGGCAACCTTCTCGAGAAGATCTCCATCATCCACGGCCTGAGAACCCACCTGATCCATAATCCCTCGACTCTCATTTTCGCACGGCTGTACGACTTTGCGGCAAACCGGACAGCGCCCAGTCTTCCCTACCTGATTTTTCTTAATCCTAAAGAGACCAAAACACGAAGTACATTGGAACGGTATCCAGCGATTGGGAGAAGTTGTCTCATTCATGGCCTTATTAGTTGTTAATCAAAGTCTCTGGATCTGGAGGAGGAAGTACGAAACTCGGTGGCAGCGGGAGTTTCAACAAGGCTTCGCCTTCGCCCCGCACCTGATCTTCTACAACCAAAACCTCATCATCTGAAATCCACGCCTCGGCACTATCATCCTTGATTCCCAAGGTCGGCGTCTCGCTGTTATAGGGATCAAACCCAAGCAGCAGAGGCACCTTGGCCTTGATCGGGATTGCATTCAGAGTGTTGCGAACCTGTGCCTGTTCAGCAAGAGCCTCAATGTCGACCCCGCCTCCATGAATCGCGCAAATTCCCATTTCCTGCCCTTTGCGCAGATATTCCTGATAACTGGTCGTAGGAAAGCTTATCTGCCCGGTCACCGGATCCACAAAAGATTCATTGCAATATTGAGTTGGGCGCATTCCGGACACCCGGCAGATCGAGACCTTTTCCACCGATTCTGGTGGCAATATTTCCCGGCCCGCAAACGCAGGCTGGGAAGCATTCATCATGTCTTCCCATATCGGATAAGCCACATTCTTGGCAAAAGCAGTCTCGTGAATAGCCTTCCGGTCACCCTCATAAAATCCGACCCAAACAGCGCATGTGATTCGGCTGTTGTAGCCTACCATCCATGCATCGGTAAGACCATAGGCAGTGCCCGACTTCCCTCCTCCGAGCAGCAAACCCGATTTCAAACCCCTGGCGGAGTCAGCTAGGTTCCCTTTTCTCATCACATCATTAAGAACACTGTGAACCTGAAATGCAGCAGCATCCGAGCAAACTGCCTTGGTTTGTAAAACCGGACCATTCCCGCCCAAGGGATACACAACCCTCCCGTCAATATCGCGAATCTCTAGAATATAGTGGCGCGCTGTCACACGGCTCCCTCCTCTTGGAAAGGCCGAATAAGCCGAAACAACTTCCGGCATGCTGACTTTGTCAAAACCCACAATCATACGATTCAGCAAATTATCTGAAGGCAGGGTAAAGCCAAAATTGCTGGATACCTCATGAACGTTTGAAAGCCCAATTTGCTGACCGAGCTCCACGCTTGCCGCAATTTTTGAAGTTGCGAGAGCCCTGCGTGATGTGATTTTTCCTTCGTATCCCGGATTGGCGACTTCCATCCCCCACTCTCCTGCAACGCCAACCAGTCCGCCAACCTGCAACTTGCGGAGATCCATCTGGGCATCAGTCACTATGGTCGCCGGATGCCTTCCTTTCTCAAAACCAGTGGCATAAACAAAAGGGAAGAAAGCCGTTCCCAGTGGGCGACTCCCGCTCTGAATAAAGTCGTATTGGGAGTGAGCATAATTGCGACCTCCCACGTGAGCGATCACCTCACCGGTCTCGTGATCCATCATCAGGGTAGCCCCTTGGAGATAATTCGGCGGCCCGGTCGACTTGTCATAATCAGTATACCTCGGATGCTTATAGTCATCCTGGCTTTCCACTTGCAGAAGCTGACGCGCCATTTTCTCTTCCGCGGCGCGCTGGACGGCGGCATCAATCGTGGTTCGGATGGTGTAACCTCCGCGGGAGAGGGCCTCCTCACCGACCAAGTCGCGAGCTTGTTCGCGAACAATCTCATAAAGAAACGACTTACCACGGCGGATCGGGTTGGGGCTCAACACGACCGGCTTGGAGATCATCCTGTTCCGATCAGCTTCTGAAATCATCCCCTCGAGAGCCATTCGAGTCAGAACCATGTCGCGGTTTGTTTTGTTCTGTCCCAAGTCGTTGAGAGGCGAAATTCTTTGAGGATTTTTCAGACAAGCGACAATCGAAGCCGATTCCGAAATCGTCAAATCCTTGGGCTCCTTGCCAAAATATCCCAGCGATGCGGATCTCACACCAAAGAACCCCGAACCAAAAGGAACCAAATTCAGATACATCTCGAGAATATCTTCCTTCGCCGCCTTCTTTAAGGCATCATCATCATTAGGATATTTCGATTCCAACTGCGCCCGGAAATGATCTTCAATTCTGAGTGCCACAAATGCCTCCACAACTTTGCGCTCGTAGCCGGTCCACTCCCGACGCTTTGCCTCACCCTGCAAATCAAAGGACTTTCGCGCCAACTGCATCGTGATTGTTCCCGCACCCTGCGTGATTGATCCACTCTGGAAATTCAGCCAGGCAGCGCGCGCCACGCCAATCCAGTCAACTCCGTCATGCGCATAAAATCGCTGATCTTCCTGCGCCAAAACCGCGTCCACAAACACCATGGGAATTTCTTCCAGCGGAATAGAAAAGCGATTTTCCACGAACATCGTCCCGATTTCGACACCACCACGATCATGAATGAAGCTCATCTCCTCCTTCTCGCCTACGAGCGTGAGATCGTATTCCGCGGCAATCTCTCGATATGGATCCAGCTCTTTATTTCCGTAATGCGCGGCAACTCCAGCAGCAATCAGGCACAACAAGCAAAAGATCCAAAAACCCTTTCGCTTGAAAAACCAGCGCCTTGCCCTCTTGTTCCTTGTCCCATACATGAATTCTTGCCAACCCGTCGATTTAACAGGCCTCCAACAGGCGTTTCCTTACCCCCGATCCGCCCCGGGAGCAACTACCGACTTGGCCGGACTCATCTTAGCCGAAGTCGCCGAGTCCGGCCCAATTTCCTTTACCAACTACATGGCTCAGTGCCTCTATCACCCTGAATACGGCTATTACGCCCGCCCGGAGGTCCCGGTCGTTTCGAAAAAGGGCGATTTCATCACCAGCGTCTCGGTGGGACCGGTCTTCGGAAAAGTCCTCGCTTACCGCCTGCACAAATTCTGGCGGGCCAATGGTTCTCCTCAAATTTTCACCATTTTAGAGCCCGGTGCACATGATGGGACCCTTTGTCTCGATATCCTCGACGCTATCGAGAAGATCGATCCCGAATTTGCGAGCTCAGTCAATTACCTGGTCCACGAACCCCTCCCTGTGCGCCGCCAATTACTTCGAACAAAACTCGAAGGAAAAGCTTCGGTCATCGCAACTCCAGACGATGCAAATGCCGAGATCGGAGCTCTAATCGCGAACGAAATCCTAGATGCTCTTCCAGTCCCCTTGTATCTAAAATCCGGCAATCAATGGCATGAAGTGCTGGTGACATCACATGAAAAATCGCTGAAATGGGACACCCGCCCGGCAAACCCAGCCCTCCCCGAAAATCTGCCAGAGGGCTACGTCGCCGAAGGACCGCCCGATCTCTCATCTTTGCTAACACCACTTGCCGGGGTTTTCAAAAAAGCTCTTTTCATATGGATCGACTATGGGCTCGACGAGGAAACGCTTTATCATCCCGCCCGAACTGCCGGCACCCTCCGCAGCTACTCCAAACACCGATCCAACGCCCATCCACTCAATAACTCCGGCAAACAAGACCTCACTGCCGACGTTAATTTTACCGCAGTCGAAAAAACAGCATCCGCGTTAGGATTCCAAATCAACCCCGCCATGAATCAAAGCCGTTACCTCACTTACTGCGGCAGGGACTGGCTCCTCTCCGGCCCAACACCTTCCGAAATCGGACAATTCCAAACCCTTATCCACCCCTCGCAATTCGGCAGCCGTTTTTACGCTCTCGAGATGACTAAGGGCGACGTGAACTCCGCCAGCATTTTTGACTAAAGGGACCAATGCCATTTGCTTAAAATGGACTGTCTTCTCTCAGTGAAACAACCATTGAAGTCATGGACACAAAAACACCACGATCTTAAAACTAAAGGGATTTCTCTTTCTTGCCGTGGCACTTCTAATCGTTAGGCCCTAGGCTGGACCACCTGACCTTGCTCCTCGTCGCCATCAGAGCATTTTGCCGATTTCACTATTTCGCTTTTTACGTCTTACCCCACTACGCTGATAAAGAACTCCGTTCCTCGAAGATACTAGAACTCGTCCCCTACCTCTTGGGATCACTGTAATAATTTCGGTAAGGGATTCTCTGACTGGCGTAATTACCAATCTTCCTGAGAATGAAAATCAGATCGATAAATCGCTTAAAACCATCAAATTTTCTTAATTAAGGATCGCCGGAAGAAGGAAAATAAAAAGGCCACGATCCTTTCTGGACGCGGCCTCATGGCTATTTAAAGACAAATTTTTAGTTCACTCCAAAGACCACTTCCAAGCCGGGAAGCTCAGCCTGTAAAACCTTTGCTCCTTCGTGAGTTGCCTTGGACTGCCAGAGATAAATTTTCTTCAAATTCCCCAGTCCTTTTAACTTTATCAAGCCAGCGTCGGAGACCTGCGTTCCATAGAGGTTCAACCACTCCAGACCCTCGAGCTGGGCCACTGCATCGAGAGCGGCATCACCAATTTGGGTTTGGCTAAGATCAAGCTTTCTAAGATTCGCCATCTTGGGCAGCTCGGCCGCAATAGTAGCTTCAGTGACTGAGGTAGCCCCTAGCTTCACGCTCGTAAGAGCGGTTGAGACAGGCGCCAGTTTAAGAAAGGTCGCATCGTCCAACTTTCCCCGAAGGCTCACCGCAGTGAATTCAAGATCAGTCGAGTCTTGAGAAGCGTAGTTCAAGGACGTCTTAAACGCCGGATCCAGTTTTAAAGCATCGATGGAATTCTGAAGAGCCTCCCGCTTGGCGACTTTTTCTTGTTCAGCCTTGGCTTTGGCCGCTTCCGCAGCCTCTTCCAGCGATTTACGTTCTTCCGGACTAACCAACATAGCGGCAGCCTCGATAATGTCAGCTGGCGCTCCCATCTCTTCAAGAGTCTTGTCCTCAAGGGTATCACTGGCAGGAATGTTGTTGACCCACCAGGTCAGAAGCTTCACTTCATGCTCTTCCATTTGCTTCTTCTTTGGCGGTGGCATGTGCATGTCGTCATCCTTTGGAAGTATCATGACTTCGATCATGTAGCTCTTTTGGGAATCTCCGGGAACGAGTGTGCGATAATCATCTCCATCCTGACTGTCTCCACCAATTAGAAGGTTCTCATAAGAGTCCATTAAGAGGCCGCCCTTGTCTTTCCCGGCTTCTTCCGAGTGACAGTAGAGGCACTTGTCGTCCAAAATCGGATAAACAACCTCGGCAAAGATCAATTGGTCCTTGGTCTCTTTTCTGACTTCCTCCTTCGTTGAATCAACTTCAATGGCCCACTGTTTGAAGAATTCGACATTTTCGGTCAGTCCTTCCCATGTATTCTCCACAGGATCAGATTTGTGGGTAGCTAAGCCACCGAAATGAGAACCATAACCCATCGCGCCGCCGGCAAGTAGAAGGAGGACTCCATAAACCGGACCACGCGACCCGCTCCGACTTCCCCAGATTTTGGCGATAAAAGCCAGCCCTAGAACGCCGACAAAGCCGATCCCCACCCACATGTGTTTGAACATGTCGTCATCCCAGCTCTCGGCTTTCCAGCCTTCAACACTAAGGTCAAAAAGTCCGGTCACACAGGCAAACGCGCCGGTGATGAAACCAAAAAACAACCCCACTGCTGTCCGGGGACGGTATTTACCAAAGGTAAACCAACTGCAAACCTCCATGGCCAGCGTGAGAAAAACGATTCCAATCGGGAGGTGAAGAATCAGCGGGTGATATTCACCAACATTCGGAACCCACCATTGATCGGAATTTAAAATCCCCAGAAGAGGGTCCTGTTCCGCGTAAAATGGCAGATAAATCAAGCCGCCAATAACAGCGAGCACGAAGAGCGTGAGAAAAACCGGGCGAAAGGCACTGCCTTTTTCGACCTCTTCGTTTTCAATTTCCTCCGGTAAGTTGGGTTGGTTATCCATGGTATTATGCTGGGGTTTGCTACGAATCGTGTCCGTTGAGTCTTTCGATTCAGAGAGCTTAATCAATTCAAATCACGAACGACTTTGACTCGGAAACGATAGACGGGTTTCCCCAAAAGAATCCGTTCCAAAAAACGTTGGATTTGTAACGGCCTCCGGTCATCCTTGGGAATGAGTGAGATTCCCCCAAACTTCCATTCGCTTGAGCACGATGGCCCTTTCGAGAGCTGCCTTACCTGCGACCGGCAGTTTGCTGACCTCGATGAGCCCTATATCATCAACAAGGCTTTCCGGGGACCAGAGTGTGTTTTTGAATTCGCCATTTGCCAGAGCTGCCGGAAGGAGACCATGGAATCTTTCTCAGAAGAATCCAAGAGGCGCCTCCGAGAGATGGCCGAAAACAACGCCAACCTTCAAAAGCGCAGTGAACGGTTCGCCGACAGTCAGGATCATAAGGAATGGACTTCCGAATGCGCCCACTGTGTCACTCCAGCTTCGCAAATTAAGGATTATACTACCGAATGCTTAGGATTCGGCGACTACATGGTCTATGATCCCTACCCTATTCTAATCTGCGATTCCTGCATCGAGGAGAACCAAAAAGCGCTCTCCAAAGCGACCCGTGATCAGTGGAGCAAATTCATCCTCGATAACTTCGAGGGGCCGCCGGCCGATGCTCTCAAGCCCGACGACGTTCCGGTTCTCGTCTAGGAACTTTAAAGCCGTGCTTCCCACAGACCGCCCTGCTCTTTTTCTAGCGCCTATGCAGGACGTGACGGATCTCCCGTTCCTTCGGACCATCGCCTCCTTTGGCGGAGCCGACCTTTATGTCACCGAATATTTTCGGGTGCACATTCACTCTCGGCTCGATCCCTATATTTTGCGATCAATCACCGAAAACCCGACCGAAAGGCCCATCATTGCCCAAATGATCGGCCAGGACGTCACGGAGTTGACCCGGACTGTTGCTGATCTCAAGAATTATTCCATCGCCGGAATTGATCTGAACCTTGGCTGCCCCGCGCCCGTCGTGTATCGCAAAAATGCCGGGGGGGGGTTACTTCGCCATCCGAGTCAAGTTCACGAAATCTTGGGACGACTCCGGGAAGCATGCGGTAATACTCCTTTCACCGTAAAAACCCGGGTCGGCTTTGAATCGGAAGAAGAATTTGACCAACTCCTCGAAATCTTCAAAAGCCACGAAATCAACCTTCTTACTATCCACGGCCGGACCGTTAAGGAGCGCTATCAGACACCAGTCCACGACGATCGAGTTGCCCAAGCGGTTCAAACTCTCAACTGCCCCGTCATTGCCAACGGAAATGTCGTGAATTGTCAAACCGGCCTCGCCTATCTCCGATCAACCGGAGCTGCCGGACTGATGATCGGGCGGGGTGCAATCCGAAACCCCTGGATCTTCGAGCAAATCCGCTGCGCGACCTTGAACCGTAAAATCCCTCAGGTGACCGGACGCATGATTCTTGAATACATCACGAAACTCTACGATGAGACCGCCAGAGAGATCCCAGACTTCATCGAAAACAGACACGTGCAGAAGATGAAAAAATATCTCGTTTACATCACCCAAGGTCACGATGCCAATTTCGAACACCACATCCGGAGGGTCAAAAATAAGACCGAATTCTTCGCCACCTGCGCCACCTTCCTGGATCACAATGATTCCGCCCCAGACCTCCCCTTCGAAAATTCGCGACTCTTCTGCGGGTTCTCCCAGTTTCTCTGAATAACTTTCACGTTGACTTTGTCCGGTCTACTGTAAAACCTTCTTCCGCAATGGCCATGAATCAGGAAGTGCTCCATACCGAAAAGATCCTCGCAGACCGCAAGATCTTCTTTCTAGACCTAAAGGAAAATGCGAGGGGCCGTGTCGTCAAAATCACTGAAGATGTGAGCGGAAATCGTGATACGATCATGGTCCCAGCGGAGATTCTTGGTGACTTCATCGAAGCTCTTACTGATATCAAGGAGACAGCCGATCAGCAGGAAGATTAAAACTCCTTATTAATCTCAAAGGAAAACAGTGGCCGCAACGCCGCTGTTTTTTTGTGGCCGCATCTCAACCTCTCCCTCCACCGATGCGGAGCAAACCAAAGAAAACGGATAGCTCCTTGCCCCGTCATCTTTCGACCTTCAGAGAAAACGAAACCAGATAAGAGACCCATCGAAAAACACGATCTCCCCCGAGCACCCAGAAACAATCCATGAGCTCAAGATGAACAACCGTCACTTCGCAAGACTCTACGGGGAATACCATGAAACAGATAAGGAAGTTCATCGTATCGAGGGGGGGGTGAAATACAGAGCTGGATTGCCAGTCGCCCCAAGATGCGCCACTTTCTCCGCATGCGCCTTCTCCTCCTATTTCTTACCAGCATCCTTCCACTAAAAGCCAATCAACCCAATATCCTGATGATTCTTGCGGATGACATGGGTTACGGGGATCTGGGCTGTTATGGCTCGCTCCAAATTGAGACACCGGTTCTCGACAAGCTCGCCGCTGCTGGCATCCGCT
>JBDNAG010000259.1:0-8899 GCA_039768565.1 Akkermansiaceae bacterium
GTTTCGTTGTCCGCCGAGGATAATCAGCTTCACCTTTTTGGTCTTGGGTAATCTGATCTCGCGCGTCACGGCGCCGGTCCGGGCAAGGCTTGCTTTCGCGTAGGCTTCGCCGTGTTGGAGTTGGCCGAGGGTGCCGAAGTGGTAGTGAAGGCCGAAAGGTCGTCCGACTTTGAAGGAGAGGTGGGAGGTCGGGACGAAGAAAATCTTGGGATCGGAATCAACAACTGCCATTTGGGCGTTGCGGATGAGAGTGACGTTGGCGCGGTTGTCCATGCCCCAAACTCCTTTGGTGCTGATCTCTCCGACGAAGACTTTTAGCTCTGGCACGGAGAGATCTTTGCGGACGTTGGCGATGAAATTACGGAGATTCTTTTCGTAGAGTTGCTTTCCTTCGCGGTGGAACATGTCGTTTTCTCCCTGATGCCACATGAGGCCTTCGATTTTGTAGGTGAGGCCTTGTTTTTTGAGGTCGGCCAAGCGGTCGCGGACCTGGGTAATGAAGCGGTGGTAGAGTTTTTTACTCTTTTCATCTCCGCCATCGGGATCCCAGTCGTTGACCAGGGTGGTTCCGCCCCAGGCGTCTTTGATGATCGCGAGCGGGGCTTTGCTTTGTCGCCGGAAGGCGCGGGCGAAAGTGATTTCGGGGCCGAAGTTATTGCCGACGACTTTAAGGTCGGTCCAACCGTTCGATTTGTGGTTCGCTCCGGTCTGGTAGGAGTAGTGGATGTTATCGAGAGCTTCCAGGGCGTCTTTGAAAGGGGGAAAGGTCTCGACGAGTTTGGGGTCGGTATCGGCACCTTCCATATTGGATTGTCCGGCGAAGAGGAAGACGCGGACGGGCTCGGCTGCTTGAGCTGAGAGGAGGGTGATGAAGAATAGTAGGATGCGCATCGAAGTTTGAGGAGTGGGTTGCTCAGACTAAAGAGTAAACTCGGTAGGTTTTAGGCGAGGATTTGTTTGATGACTTTAGCTGGTTCGACGCCGGTGAGGCGCATGTCGAGGCCCTGGAATTTTTTAGAGAAGCGGTGGTGGTCGATTCCGAGGAGGTGAAGGAGGGTCGCGTGAAAGTCTCTTACGTGTACGATATCTTTGACGGCGTTGTAGCCGAGTTCGTCGGTCTCGCCGTGGCTCATGCCGGGTTTGACTCCGCCGCCGGCCATCCACATGGAGAAGCCTTTGATGTGGTGATCACGTCCGGCTCCGCCTTTGCCCTGGAACATGGGCGTGCGACCGAATTCGCCACCCCAGACGACGAGAGTGTCTTCTAACAAGCCACGTTGTTTTAAGTCGGTTAGAAGGGCCCAGGTGGGTTGGTCGGTGAGCTTGCTGCAAATACCCATGTATTTTTCAAGGCCGCCGTGGTGGTCCCAGCCGCGGTGGTAGAGTTGGACAAAGCGTGTGCCTTTTTCGATGAGACGTCGGGCGAGGAGGCAGTTGGAAGCATAAGATCCGTCTCCAGGAGTGGCGCCATACATTTCCAGGGTCTTCTTTGATTCGCCGGAGAGGTCGGTGAGCTCGGGGACTGAGGCCTGCATGCGGAAGGCCATTTCATAGGCGCTGATGCGGGTGGCGATTTCGGGGTCGTCGACGAGTTCGTTGCGCTGGTTGTCGAGCTTCTGAATAGTTTTAATGAGGGCGCTTTGGTGCTGCCTATCAACGCCATTCGGACTGGTGACGTAGTGAACCGGATCGCCAGTTGAGTTAAATTCAACGCCCTGAAATTTCGAGGGCAAAAAACCCGAAGCCCATTGGCGCGAAGCGATGGGTTGGGGATTGCGTCCGCCAACGGAGGTGAGAACGACAAAGCCGGGGAGGTTTTCGGATTCGGAACCGAGGCCGTAGTTGATCCACGATCCCATGGAGGGGCGGCCGCTGATGGCGGTGCCCGTGTTCATGAATGTGTGGGCCGGATCGTGGTTGATTTGTTCGGTGACCATGGACCGGAGGACGGTGATGTCGTCGGCCATCTTCTGATGGTAAGGAAGGAAGTCGGAGATGTATTGTCCGGACTTACCGTGTTTTTTAAACTTGGTAAGGTGGCCTTGGACTTTGAGCGCTTTGCCTTGGAGTTGGGCGATGGGCTGTCCTTTGGTGAAGGACTCGGGCATGGCCTGACCATTCAGGTTATCGAGCTGTGGCTTGTAGTCGAAAGTTTCGAGGTGGGATGGTCCTCCGGCCATGCAAAGGAAGATGACGCGCTTGGCTTTGGGCGCGTGGTGAGGGAAGCCGGAAAGCCCCGGGTATTTTTCAACGAGACCTTCGGCGCGGACGAGCTGTGAAAGGAGCGCGGCGGAGCCGAATGAGAGGCCGGTGTTGTTGAGGAAAGTTCGACGGTTGATAAAGTTCGCGGCGTTCATGGTGAAGGCAGGTTTAAAGATCGAAAATAGGGCGCTATTTTGAAGGCTCTGGAGAGCTTCTAGTTGCGGGTCGTTGTTTCGCTGAGATTTAAAATCGCTCTCGCAACAGTGGTCCACGTTGCCAATAAAGCAGGATCGGAATGACCGGACTTGGTCTGGCCGATGTTGATGAGGGCAGTGGCGGACTTTGGGTTCTTTCGAAAGTCTGCCCCTGCATAAGTGATGAGTTGTTCGATTGTGTCTCGTTCTTCAGTAGTTGGCTCGCGGTTGAGGGCAATCTTGAAGGCGTGGTGAAGCCGGGCGAGGTTGCCAGGCTTGGATTCTTTAATAATTCGCTCGGCAAAGACTCTGGCAGCTTCGACAAAGGTAGGGTCATTCAAGAGATTGAGGGCTGCGACGGGGGTGTTTGATTTGGGGCGCTTGGCGGTGCACTCTTCGCGGCTGGGGGCGTCGAACGCTCTGAGCATAGGGTGGAGGAATTGCCGCTGCCAATGGATGTAAAGGCTGCGTCGGTAGATTTTAGCGTTGGTGTCTTGTTTGTATTTCCGGGGCGGGAAATTAAGGTGACGGTAGTATCCGCTGGGTTGATAGGGTTTAACGGAGGATCCGCCGAGATCGGTGACGAGGAGTCCGGCGAGCGCGAGTGCGTTGTCGCGGATCATTTCGGCCGGCAGGCGGAAGCGGGCCTGTCGGGCGAAGAGTTCATTGTAAGGATCGCGCTCGCGCAGGTTTGACGGGACGAGGGATGATTGGCGGTAGGCTCGTGAGGTTACGAGGATTTTGACCATTTTTTTGATGTCCCAATTCGATTCGTAAAATTCGATGGCAAGGCGGTCGAGAAGCTCGGGGTTGGAGGGTGGTTGCCCCTGTCCGCCAAAGTCGCCGAGCGAGCGGGAGATCCCGGTCCCGAAGAAGAGGTAAAAGAGGCGGTTGGACATGACTCGGGCGGTGAGTCCACCGGTGCCATTTTTAGAGTCGGTGAGCCAGTTGGCGAGGTTGAGGCGGGTTTGGCGTCCTTCTTTTGTGATTTGGGGGAGGAAGTGGGGGACGGCAGGTTGGACGATTTCACCCGATTCATCGAGCCAGTTGCCGCGAGGAAAGATCCGGGAAACTCGCGGAGTCTGTAGGGACTGGGTGATCATGGTGAGGCGGCCGGAGGATTCGACTTTTAGACGTCGAGCTTCAGTGTTTTTCCAAAGAGAGAGACCTTTGGGTGAGATGAGCTCGGCGAGGGCGTCCTTGGTTCGCTGGAGGCCATCAGACCATTTCTTTTTTTCCTTTGGGTCTCTCGCTTTTTTAGCACGAGAGGCCTGATCAGCGGATTCTTTGATGAGGCGGGCGATTTCGTTTCGCTGTCCGTTGGAAAGCTCATTGAGGGTTTTGTTGAGCAAGTCGAGTTCAGCCTGCTGGGCGGACGTCATGACCGGGATTTCAGGTGGGCGACGGGTCGGGAGCGCGTTGGTTCCCGATGTGAAGTGCTGCTCGTCATCGATGTCTGCAAAGAAGGCTCCGAGAGTATGGAAATCCTTGGCGGTGTAGGGATCGTATTTGTGATCGTGGCACTGGGCGCAGCCAACGGTGGCTCCCATCCAGACGGCTGAGACGTTACGAACGCGGTCGGCTTGGTAGATGGCGCGGTATTCGGCTTTTTGAAGCCCGCCTTCGTGGGTGGTTTGCAGGAGACGGTTGTAGCCGGTGGCGACGAGTTGCTGCTTGGTTGGTTTCTCCAGTAGGTCGCCGGCGAGTTGTTCGCGGGTGAAGCGGTCAAAGGGCATGTTTTCGTTAAATGCGCGAATGACGTAATCACGATAAGGGGAAATGTTGTGATCTTGATCGCCGTGGTAGCCAACGGTGTCGGCGTATCGAACGAGATCGAGCCAGTAGATTGCCAGACGCTCACCGAAGTGAGGTGAGGCGAGGAGGCGGTCGACTTCGGTCTCAATGGCGGCTTGAGGATTACTCTTGAAAGAATTTAGAAAGCGATCGAGGTCGCTAGGAGTGGGCGGTAGTCCGATGAGGTCAAATTGAAGGCGGCGAAGGAGGGTGACGGGATCGGCATCGGGCGAGGGTGGGATGGCTTCTTTTTCCAGTCGGGAGAGAATGAAGCGGTCCACAAAGTTGATGGGCCAGTCTTTGGTTTGGACCTCAGGGTCGGGTTGCTTGACCGGGTTTTTATAAGTCCATGGATCGTCGTATTCAGCTCCTTCTTTGATCCATTGTCTGAGAAGCTCGAGTTCTTTGGCCGTAACTTTCTTGTGGGTTTCAGGCGGTGGCATGATCTCGTCAGGATCCTCGTTGAGAATGCGGGCGATGACCTCCGACTCAGCGGGCTTGCCGGGCTCTATTGGGACTTCGAATTCTCCTCCTTCGGTTGCTCCTTTATAAGTATCGAGTCGGAGTTCTGCTTCGCGGGTCTCTTCGTCGGGTCCATGGCAGTGGAAACACTTGTCGGAAAGGATTGGCCGGATGTCGCGATTGAAATCAACTGAGGCCTCTCCGGAAATTATGAGAAGGAATATGAACGCGAGGGCTTTCATCGGATGAACGTATGGCAAAGATAGTTGGTGTTAGAGATAATAAAAGCGGCTCCGGAGACCAATCCGGAGCCGCTTTGCACAAAGCCGGCTATTCTCCCGAAGGAGGAAAATCCGGCAGCACCGAAATGCTTATTAAAAAAGTAAGCTGGAAGAGGGGTTTTGTCGATCGACGATCAAAAAATACGCCCATTTTAGGCTCAAATCCCTCGGGAATTCCAAAAATATCACTTTCGGAGGGATGATTGCCAATATTCTGTGATTATTTGATGGTATTAGCTAACTCCGCAAATTTTCCATCTTGCTCGAGTAGTTCGTGGTAAGCTCCTTCCTCTATTACTTGGCCTTTTTGCAACACATAGATTCGATCCGCATTTTGAATCGTCGAGAGTCGGTGCGCGATTACGATGGAGGTGCGATTTTTCATCAATTCATCGAGAGCCTGCTGTATGAGGAGCTCGGTTTGATTGTCAACCGAGGCAGTGGCTTCGTCCAGAAGAAGGATGGGTGGGTCTTTGAGCAAAGCTCGTGCGATTGAGAGTCGCTGCTTTTCTCCTCCCGAGAGTTTAACGCCGCGCTCGCCGACGTTGGTGTCGAGTTGATCTGGAAGCGCACGGACAAACTCGGCAGCCTTTGCGGCTTCGAGGGCTTTCCAAATGGCCTCGTCATTAGCTTTACGATCTGCGAGCGCGAGATTCTCGCGAACGGTTCCGTTAAATAGGAAGGCTTCCTGGGTTACGTAACCGATGGCTTCTCGAAGTGAGTTTTTGGCAAGGGTGTTGAGTTCCTTCCCGTCGATACAAACAGACCCGCTATCGTATTCGTAAAACCGACAGAGCAGATTCACGATCGTTGATTTCCCGGCGCCCGTGGTCCCAGCAAGGGCAATGGTTTGACCGGGTTTGGCTTTGAGAGAAACATTATCTAGGGTCGGTTGGCCTTCATCGTAGGCAAAGCTTACGTCGTTGAACTCCACGGATCCTTGCACTGGGCGAGGAAGAGGAGATCCGTCGGCGGCATCCGGTTCGTCTTCTGCATCGAGGATTTCAAAAACCCGGTCGGCAGCTGCTCGGGAAGAGAGGGTCATCTGGTTGAGCTGATGAAGCTTGCCAACTGGTTCGTAGAACAAAGAGAGAAGAAGAAAGAATTTGAAGAGTTCGCCGCGAGTGAGGTCGCCATCCATCAAGGCCATGCCTCCTGTTGCCAAGACCAGAACATATCCAATCATTCCAAGGAATGACATACCGGGAGAGTAAACGGCCCACCATTTCATCAACCGCAAGGTGGCCTTGCGGAGCTTGTTTGAGAGCTTGTTGAAGTTGCGATGCTCTTCACTTTCGGCCGCGTAGGCTTTAATTTGACGAATGCCAGCGATATTATCATGAAGAATTGCGTTGAGATCAGAAGATGCGTCGCGCTGCCCCTTGTAACGGTCTCGGGCGTTGTGGGAGTAGAGGAAGGCTCCAAATGCGAGAAATGGAACCGGAAGCGTGGCCCACAGTGCCACTTCCCAATTCGTGAGATACATCACAAGTCCCACGGCCACTATCTGAATCAGAGACACGAGCCCTAACTCAATACCATCGATCAAAACTCGCTCCATTGCCGTGACATCTTCGACCACTCTGGTCATGATATCCCCGGTTCGTCGCGTATCGAACCAACGAAGCGGAAGACGCTGGATCTTTTTGTAGAGGTCAGAGCGAATGTCGAAGATGACGCTCTGCTCGAAGTGGTTATTGAGGAGTATTCGCAGGCAGTTTAGACCGTCTTTTAAGAAAAAGGCTCCGAATGCGAGAGCGATCCAGGTATAGAAATCGCCGTCTTCGTTGCCTGAAGGTATGATAACATCTAGGATATGTTCGGCGATTGAGGGGAAAATGATGACGGAACCCGCCATTACTGAGGCGCAGAGGAATTGGGATCCTCCGAGAAGGGGGTAACGCTTTAAATAACCAATGACACGTAGGACGCTCGACACGTCGGCAACCTGTCTTCTTCCCCCGCAGATGCAAGCGATAGAGTCGAAAAGAAGGGAGGATCTTTCGATTAATTCATTTTTCGTTGAATTTTCTGATTGCCGGATGGCCACCGAGGTCAGTAGCTTCCCTTAAACAACACCTTACGACACACTTACCATGGTAAACACTTTTGGCATCCTATCCGCAATCGTCCTCGCTTTCTCGGCTTTCGTAGCCTTTAAGAATAAAGAGGAATTCGAAAAACAAGACATCGCGACCAAAGCCGAACAGGGCCGTCTTGAAACAAACACCAAAACCTACAATGGGCTCTTGGCCAGCATCAAGCAACTCGAAGCTGATACAGCGATCTCCAATGAGTCTCGTGATGGCTTCCGGGAGAAAGTTGAAACTCAGACTGGGAAAAATGCGACTATTCAAGCAGAGATCGATGACAAGGAAAAGGAGCTTGCTGCAACCAAGAAGGAGGTCGCCGATGCCGAGGAGAAGCTCAAGGAGCTTGGTGATGTTGAAGATCTTGCACCCAAACTTGAACGCCTTCAGGCCTCTATTGCCGAGCTGAAAGATCAGGTTGCGATCCTGACTTCGCAGGTCGATCGCCTCCGTGGTGAGAAATCCCGCACCGGGGAAGCTCTTACTGCCGCCAAAGAGAAGCAGAGCCAAATTACATCGGGTCAGTCCTTCCCAACCATGAAGACCACGATCCGCTCAATTGACCGTCGCCTTGGGATTGTAACTCTTGCCGATGGGATCCGCTCCGGTGTCATCGGAGGATCAAAGGTCGCTGTCATGCGTGACGACGAAAAGATTGCCGAACTCAACGTCAAGGCCGTCTCTGCAAATCTTGCCACAGCAGACGTGATTCAGAGCACTCTGAAAGACGGTGAAAATGTCGCGCCAGGCGACGTTGTCATTCCTGTCGAGTCTGCTCCAAATGAGAAGAAGAACTAGCATCCACATTCACAAACACACTTAACCTACGAATTTCGCATCATATGAAATCAATTTTCTACGTTCTCGCAATTGTTGCCATCGGTGCCGCTGGGTTCTTTGGCTGGTCTGCCAAGGAAAACTACACCACCAAGCTCGCAGAGCGTGATGATCTGATTCAGAAAAACAAAAATCTGAGTCGAGACATTGGCACCAAGGAGACCGAAGAGGAGGCTGCTGACGCGGCTCTCAAACTTGCTCAAAAAGAAGATTCTAAAGCAAAGGCGGAGCTTGCTTCCGCCGAAGCCAAGGCTAATGAGCTCGCCAGTACCCTGGATTCTGTTGGGGGCGATCTTGAGATTGCTTCCGCTGACAAGAAGAAGATTGATGACTCCATCGATCAGCTTCGCGCTAAATTCCCTGACATCGAGCTCGAGGACGTGCCAAAGGTTGTCGCTGATATGGAGGCTGAGGAGAAAAAGCTTGTTGGTGAAGAGGAAGACTCCTCTCTTGTTAAGAAGCGCCTCGAAGAGGACGTAGCTAAGAATCTTGCTGAGACCAGCCGGATTGTCGAAAAGGTCAACCAAAGTATGAAGCGTGTCGAAGGGAATACGTTTCAGGCAACTATCGTTGCAGTTGACAATGATTGGGGCTTTGTGGTCATCGGAGCAGGGGAGAAGTCTGGTCTTGCCGGAGATTCCAAACTCCTGATCCAGCGCAACGGTCGCCTCCTCGGTAAGCTGTTTATTTCCAAGCTTGAGCCAAACAGTGCCGTTGCCGACGTCGAGCCTGGCAGCCTTAGGAATGGTGTTGCGATCCAGCCTGGTGATCAGGTGATTCTCGAAACTGTTCGGTCCAACTAGGTCGAAAATCTTTCCCGAAATTTTAAAAGGTGGCTCCATATGAGCCGCCTTTTTTTATGTTCGAAAAAAAGTTAAGAATTGAATGCTCTTACCATTGACGAAGGTCAATTGAGGTGTTGATATCCCGCCCGTTGAAGCAAGCACCGGACCGGTGGCTGAGTGGTTGAAAGCGCTCCCCTGCTAAGGGAGTATACGTCAAAAGCGTATCGAGGGTTCGAATCCCTCCCGGTCCGCCA
>JBDNAG010000260.1:0-25595 GCA_039768565.1 Akkermansiaceae bacterium
GGCCAAATCGCGACCCAGTACACAGATCTCGAGGGACAACCCAGCATGGCACCGGAGTTCAACCCCAACGGATCCATCCACGCGATCGAAGGTATTTCCTCACCGTGCGGCCGCGTCCTAGGGAAAATGGGCCACACCGAGCGCCGCGGACCCAATGTTGGCCAGAACATCTCTGGCTATCTTCACCAACCACTCTTTAGTGCCGGGGTGAAATACTTTTCCTAGCCAGGTTCGCAATGCCTTCTGCATCGGGCTAGCGCAGCAGGGCGAGCCATGGCAGAGGGCCGCCAGAGCACGGAACGTTCCTCGATAAGCGCCGTAGCCTCCCCGAGTAGATGCGCGCGCGGATGAACGACCCGCAGCGCTTCCTCGTGCTATTGTATCATGTGCGGATTAATCTTTGGACTGGTCAGAGTTAGCTTTCATCTCGCCATTCACGTGCTCTTCGAATTAGTTTGGCATCTCGCCAGGTCTCAATCTTTTTGGGCTTCATCGGCGAAGCTCAATCCGTGATGCTGCCAATCACCTGATTTCCTACGATTTGCAACAAGTCCCCTTGGCGAGCCCAACCAATGCCAAAAAATTATCGGTATCCTCATCATCAACGATATCTTGCGACGACAGAATGCTTCAGACGGAGCGGACTAAGTCTGCACTTTTTTAACCGCGACACCCATCCCGTCATCACCGACCACCCGAACAGACTCTCCCCTATCCAGAAATTCTCCATCAGCCAAAACTTCCAGAACATTGCCATCGATCTCTGCTTTTCCGTTTGGTCGTAAATCGGTCACGGCAATTCCGGTCATCCCAACCAAGACACCGGCCTCAACTTCCTGATCATCACCAGTTCCCCTCCCCAGCGATCCGGGCAACATCTTACTCTCGATGAACTTCACTTTCGGCAAAAATCTCATCATGAGAAAAAGAAGGAAAAGCGATCCAAAGATCCCAAGGGCCACATTTATTGCCGGCTTTCGAAGAGCGTCACCAAAGCTAATCTCTTCCGATCCTCCCCATTGGTAGGTCTCCCATGTGACACCATCGAACATCGAAAACACAAGTGCCCCGATGATTAAAAGTAATCCGGTTATTCCGGCGACTCCAAACCCCGGAATCAGAAAAACCTCTACCGCGATCAGGGCGATCCCGATGATGAATAGGGCCGCCAATTCATAGCCAGCCATATTGCCAGCCATGTAATTCCCAAAAAAGAAGAGTCCGAAGGCGGAGAGGCTGATGATACCGCCAATCCCAAACCCAGGTGTCTTAAGTTCAAAATAGCCCCCGCCCAAGCCAACCATAATCAAAAGTCCGGAGAAGCCGGCAATCCACCATGCCAATTTTTCAAAACCAGTTGGACTAGCTACAACCACGTCATCGTCACTCCACCCTTCGGCTTTCAAAACCTCATCCAACGAGGCAAGCTCCGCCTGTGCCAGAAGCGGCCCGTCGTTCATCATTTTTGTCGCCTCACTTGAATTAAGATTTAACAAAGCACCCGGCTTCACTTCAACATCACCAATCACCCTTTTCTCGTCACTTAGGAACATCATGGCCTCTATCACCTCCGGATTGTATCCCTTTTGCTTTGCGATGTATCTAATCTGCGCGCCAAAATAGCTTTCAAGCTTGGCTCTCCTCACCGGATCAATCTCACGACCGGAACCATCAATAATACCGGACGAACCAATCTTGGAACCGGGCGTCATGTAGATGCGATCGGTAGAGACCGCGATAAAAGAACCCGCACTTATTGCATTTGGATTAACAAAAGCCACTGTCGGAATGCCAACGTTGGCGATCTTTGTCATAAGCTCTTCAGTTGGAAAAGCCAGCCCTCCGGGGGTATCGAGATCAAAAATGATGCCTTTCGCGCCTTCCTCGGCGGCCCGCTCAAGAACGCGCTCCCAAAACTTGAAGCTTTGCCCGTTCGTAAGGGAATTCTCTCCCACCTCAATTCGGACGATCTTTCCGGCGTAACTTTCTTCATCCGATTTACCAAAGACCTTCTTATCCTGACCAAAGAGGAGCCCTATACTGGCAAGGAGGTAAAAAATGACTGTTTTCATGCAAGGAACCTAACCCAAGGCTGGCGAAGTCCAAACAACCGATTCACACTACCTCCATGGGAATGATCCCGAGAGAAACCATCGAACGTATCCTCGAGGCGACAGATATTGTCGACTTGATTGGAGGATACTTCCCTCTGAAACGTTCTGGGTCCGACTTCAAGATTAATTGCCCGTTCCACGGCGAGAAGACCCCCTCTTTCAATATCAATCCAGCGAGACAGCGCTACAAATGCTTTGGTTGTGACGCGAGCGGAAGCGCCCTCAACTTCCTGATGGAGTACGAGAACCTCCCGTTCGTCGACGCAGTGAGAAAATTAGCTGATCGAGCGGGCATTCCCATCGTTGAAGAAGCCAGCGATCCGGAATCCGATCGAAAAAGGCGCAAAATCTCCCGCCTCAAGGAATTAAACAATAAGGCTGCTCGCTTTTTCCACGAGCAACTCTTGAAAAACCCGGACGCAGCTCATGCCCGGGAATACCTAAAAACGAGGGGCTTCAGCAAGGAAACCGCCCAAAAATGGTTGATCGGCTGGGCTCCCAGAAACTCGAACCTCTTCCTCCAAATGGCCAAGGAAGCTGGCTTTAACGGTCGCGAAATTCTCAATGCCGGGCTGGGTGGTCTCAAGGACAAGGTCAATCCCCGCTCCGGCCTCTGGGTCAAATTTTACGATCAACTCACCTTCCCCATCCACAATGATGTCGACGATGTCGTCGGTTTCAGCGCCCGAATTCTCCGCGAAGACGACAAACGAGGAAAATACATCAATACCAACGAAACCCCGCTCTTCAATAAGTCGAGGCTCCTCTTCGCTCTCAACAAGGCACGTCGCCCCATGGGCAAAGAGAAGTTTGCCCTCCTTTGTGAAGGCCAGGTTGATGCTATTGTTCTCCACGAATCCGGCTTCGAGAATGCCATCGCACCGCTCGGGACCGCTTTCACTGAACAACATGCCCGCATGATCAAACGCTACACCGATCGGGTCGTTCTCTGCTACGATGGCGACAGCGCTGGTCTGGCGGCTGCCGATAAAACATTTAAACAACTCACCGCCCAAGGGCTTCCGGTTCGTCTGGTGCACCTTCCCGACGGCGACGATCCTGACACCTTCGTTAAGAAGCATGGTATCGAAGCTTTTCGCGAACTCCTCGAATCGGCCAAGGAATACTTCGACGCCAAACTCGATAAAGAACTTAAGACCATCGACTTATCTTCAGCCGCCGAAAGAACAACTTTTCTTCAGGAGCTTGCCAAATCAGTTTGCGTTATGGATGACGACCTCCTCCGCGACGCCACCATTCAGAATCTAGCCATCCGGCTTCGCCTCGGGATCGATGATTTCCGACAGGCGGTGGCCACGGCCAAAGCAGATCTAAAACGCTTCAAACCAAGAGAAGATAATGACGAAAAAACGATCAAAGTTCAACCCACCACGATTGATCACTTTATCATCTATCTTTGCCATCTGGCCCTAAACTCGGAGGCGGCTGCGGAATATCTTAGAGAGCAACTGGAAAACCTACAGGAATGTCTCAACGAAACACTGGGAACCCATGTCCTTCTCGATATTTTGGCCAAACGCCCTAACCCAGAGAAAGAAGCTTCCAAGCAAGCCTACCTCATGACGATTCCGCAAGGCGATCGAGTCGCCCTTGAAGACGGCTTTAGCGATGCCATTCCGGAAGACCCCGTTTCGTCGGCAAGCGATACGATCGCGATGCTCTCAGCCCGCTATTACCAGATCAAAGAGAAAGCCCTTCGAACCCGGCTCAACGATCCCAGTCTAACTTCGGAACAGATTCTGGAATCATTCGAGGAAGTGAAACGTCTTCAATCAATCCTCAAGGAACTCGATCAAAGATTCTAGGGATTCGATTCACATAGGGCTTGCAACGAGTCAGGTTAATAATAGGGTTGAAAGGTGAAATATCGACTTCCATTAATGATCCTCTTGGCGCTTGGTTCCTCCCTTTTGCTTTCCTCCTGCAATACCTTCCTTGGTATGGGACGCGATTTCCAACGTCTTGGGCAAGGTCTTGAAAATACCGCCTACGGGAAAAAGTGGTAACCCCTCTACGATTCAAGCAAAACGGGAGACTCGTATGAGCCTCCCGCTTTTTGTGATTCGGTTTTAGAATCGATGACTACGCCAGAGCCTGGAGCTTGTCGGAGATCTGCCCTTGGGTGACGTTAGCCCCGACGATCTGGTCCTTGACCTCACCATCCTTGAAAAACAAAAGCGTCGGGATGGAGCGGATACCATACTTAGCAGCGAGAGCCTGACCGTCATCCAGATTGCACTTCCCAACTTTGGCAGTGCCTTCGACCTCAGCGGCCACGGCATCCACCATAGGTGAGATCATCTTACAAGGTCCGCACCACTCAGCCCAAAAGTCGACAAGAACGGGCTGGTCTGAGTTAAGGACTTCGGAGTCGAAGTTATCTTCGGTAATTGTTAGAGCCATGCCGCCAATATGTACACAAAAAGGGTGGCGTCAAGAGCCACCCTTTGAGGAGTTTCCCGACATTTAAAGTCGGAATAAAAGATCTTTACGAATCCCGCAATCTGGCGCCTAGCCGCCAACCCCCATGGTAAGGAAGTTAAGGACAGCTACGCCAGCGGCGATGATGAAAATGATCAGAGGAAGTGCCATAATTTTAGTTTATGTAATTTGAGTCTTATTTGAAAAGATCGCCGAACTCTTTCTCGGTGAGCCAGAACATGACGGTGAGGGCCAGAACAGCAAGGCTGAGAACGAAGGAGAGGATGGACATCACCGTTGGGATTGTGTCGCTGGCCTCGTCGTCGTCGTCGTCCATTGCGATGGTTCCGATGGTTGCCATCGTCGGCGCGGTCGGCGCAGAGGGCTGCCCAAGCTGCTGAGTGCTCTGAAGCTGCACAGTAGCCTGTGGAAGAGCAGTCGTTGGAGCACCTGCAGATGCTCCCGGAGAAGTCTTAAGAGGAACAGTGGCCGGACCAGCAGCACCTGCGTTTGTTTTCAGCGGGATAGTCGGCGCTGGCGCGGGTGGTCTAGGAGCCCCACCTGCCGTAGGAGGCGGAGTCGGAGCACCGGTTGGAGCCGGGGCGGCCTTCAAAGGAATCGTGGGTGCCGGAGCGGGAGGCTTAGGCGCGCCCGCAGAAGGAGCCGGTGGCGGAGTTGGAGCACTCGGCGCAGGCGGATCAGCCTTGAGAGTCACGCGGACTGTCTCTTTTTTGACGGGCACTGATGAAGTTTGATCATCGGGTGCGGGCGGCTGTGAGTTTTCGTTTTCGTCGGCCATAATTAGATCGTGGTGTTTGTGATTTGAATAATCGCGCGGTATTTACCAGTGCTGGCAGGGAGTTAACAAAATTCAGCCTCAACCTGTCAAACCACGAAGTTTGGAAAATGTCGGAAATATTGAGCTTTTTAGACCAAATCGGTCCCTAAAAAGAGGCGACGGGCCAAAACCCGCCACTTCCCGCTTCTAATCAGTTCATTAAACCGCGGGACCTCTCCCTTTGAACGTAAGTTCGGCGATCCCTGATTTGTCCAGTTCACCAAGTTCAAATGACACCATTTTGTCATATTGAGCCTTGGTGGTATCATTGACAGGCAAATTAATTCCTTTCTCCCTAGCCAGATCAGCAGCGATTCCGGAATCCTTGGCAGCGTGCTCGGCTGAGAACCAGCATTCGTGATCACGATCGATCATATCTTCGGAATCAGTTTCGAGAACACGGCTGTTCGCACCAGTCTGAGCAAAAATATCGCAAACCATTTGGAGGTCCAATCCCAATGCATCAGCAAGCCCCAGCCCCTCTGCCAGAGCCGCGGTGTTGATGTTCATGACCATGTTGACAAGTGCCTTGACCTCGGCCGCCTTTCCAATGGGACCGCAAAGCCGAAGGTTCACCGAAAGCTGATCCAAGATTTCCTTGTGCTCATCAAAGACCTCCTGATCACCTCCGATCATGAGAAACAAGGCCCCCTCGCGAGCCTGGGAAATCGATGACGCCATCGCGCCCTCAAGAACGTGCGCTCCGACAGACTTGCCGGCCTTGTATACTTCTTTGTGAATTCCAGGGGATAGAGTCGCACAATTAATAAAGGTTTTATCGGAGGCATTGGACAGCAGGTTATCACCATCCTTGAGAAAAATGGCCCGCATGGCGGCGTCATTGGTTACGACCGTAAAAACAATCTCAGCCGCTTCCGTGACTTCGGCCAGAGTGGAACAATCTTTTGCACCCAGCTCGGTTGCAATCTCGGCCGATGCTTCCTTGTTAACATCAAAAACTGCGACAATATCATGCCCGCAATCAAGTTGAAGGTGTCGTGCCATATTGGCGCCCATGCGGCCAACGCCGACGAATGCTATTTTGCTCATAATATTTTGTTGGTTTGAATGGTTATGATTTGAATTCAGGAAAGAATGGGTTGTGGGATTTCTCCTCGCCGACCGATGTCATCGGCCCGTGCCCCGGACAGATCACAGTTTGATCTTCAAGAGTAAAAATTTCAGACCGATTGGTGGCAAGAGCATCTTTAAAGGAGATCACTCCTCCACCCATCGATTGAGCAAAAAGGGCATCGCCCACGATCGCGACCGGACGCCGAAGACCATTGACGACGTATGTGGTCCCGGCCGGCGAATGCCCCCAAGTCAGACGCGTGGTGACCCGGAGAGTTCCGATAGAGAAGGTTTGACCAGCTGTGAACCGCTCAGCTCCTGCCACCGGCTCCTTCGCATTTACTAGGACACGGATTCCCGGGTGGGCTTCAGCCACCTTTTCACGATCAATGATGTGATCAATGTGGGAGTGGGTAATGAAAAGGGTTTTCAACTCAAGCCCAAGCTCTCTCACCATCTCCAGAGCAGGCCCAGCATCCGCCCCCGTATCAAAGAGGGCCGCCTCCTTGGTCTGAGGATCCCAAACCAGATACGAGTTCACAGTCATCATATCGTCGGGATCCGGATCAAAAACAGTATTGGACTGACGAAGTCCATCGAGTTCAACCGGCTCCGGTTTCCAGGCCTTTTTACCAAGTTCCACCAGACAATCAGCATCGAGTCCAAGCGCCGGAGCGATGGCTCGAACCGCCGCCTCATCGAATTCTCCATCTTTCAATTTGGCAATAGTATCCGGCTCCACGTTGGTAAGAAATGACAAGACACCGTCGGACATCCCTGTCCCCCTGAGCGTTTTGCCAATGACGTCTTCAAAAAAGTCTTCAAGTTCAATCATGATATTTATGGTAAATTATTTTTTAGGAAAGAGCGCGACCAGTCTTCCCACACTGGAACTTTCTGTGATGTAGATCTGCCCATGAGGCCCCCACTTGATTCCGTGAGGTGCACAGAGAGCCTTGTCGTGATAATTCCCGGCAACGACCTCATTGGCACCCCATTGTTCTTTATCGGGATTGTCCAAAAGCACTGATACAATTTCACCACTCTTATCCACAAGAATGGCACGTCCTTCGATTTCGGCCACGGCCGCGTATTCCCCCTTCACGTCAACATTCGCGGGCCGTCGCATCGGCACCTCGCCGTATACTCCAATCCAAGTGAGATCCATGGTAAGATGAATCATTCTCCGCCCGTCACAGTCGCACACAAGCAGGCGGGATTCTTCATAGCGAAGGTCGACGCTCCCTCCGTGACAGGAAGCAAATCTATCTTTCCCAGCGCCCTTACCGCCGTAGCTTTTAATGAGCGTTCCGTCCGGCTTGAGCTTGTGAATTTTTTTGGATCCATATCCCATAAGCAAAAAAACGTGACCATCCGGCCCCACTAAAACTTCGGTCAACCCGCCTATGCCACCTTCCAGCTTCCCGGTGTTCTTGTTGGGAAGAGTCGCAATGATATTCCCATCAAGATCAAATTTGACGGCCCGGTTTTCTCTGAATTGCGCTCCCCAAATGAATTGTTGCTCACCTTCAGTGACAGTTGTGAGAGAATGCATTCCAGCCAGACCAGCCTTGAGAAATCTGACAAATTTACCCAATCGATCAAAAACGACAATTCCCGGTCCGCCATCGGTTGCGACATAGACATTCCCAGCCCTGTCAAGCGTCAGATCACCATGTGACTCACCGATATTTGTCCCGTTCGGAGGAACTCCCCAACCTGGAACGGTCACATATTCATGTCCCTCGGAACCTGTCACCGTTCTCGTGGTAATAACCGGTCCCACTCCATCTCCGTGATGGTGTCCCTCATGAGCATACATAAGAGAAGTGAAAATCACGACCGCAAGAAAGGCAGCTAGTTGTTTCATGGCCACCTAATGGTGTCTGACATCTTCATGGCGAAAAGAAAAAAATCGGCCAACACCGCTATGGTCATACTGGAATTTTTGTCATCAAATCCGCGACACTGTGCTATTGGTTACACATGGTCAGGAAGGGAATTGCTGCAATTGTAACTTTGTTGGTGGGGCTCTCTCTCTTAAAAGCGGACCGGGAGCCACCATCAGGATCAACTTCAGTAAAACTGGCTTATCCGAAAAGATTCGGGAAACCAAAAATCCCATCTGACAACGAACTAACCAAGGAGCGGATCGCCCTAGGTGAGCGACTGTTTCACGACACCATTCTCTCGATTGACGGCACAGTCTCATGTGCTGCCTGCCACGTTGTTGAATTCGCTTTCAGCGACGATGTCGACCTGTCGCGTGGCTTCGAAGGCCGCCTTGGAAAACGAAACTCCCCTCCAATCTTCAACCTCGCCTGGAAAGATCACTTTTTCTGGGATGGTCGCGCGAAAACAGTTCGAGAACAGGTTTTACAGCCTATTCAGGACCATCTTGAGATGGCAGCTAACTTAAACAGTGTTGTGTATCGGCTCAATCGGCGAAAATCCTATCGGGAGGATTTCGAGAAAGCCTATGGTCCGGGTAAAATCACGAGTGACACTCTTTCGCTCGCACTTGAAAACTATCTCCTGACCATCGTCAGCGGCGATTCAAAGTTCGATCGGGCTCTTGACGGGAAAGAAAAATTTACCTCACTCGAAGACAAGGGGCGGAAGCTATTTTACACTGAACATGAAAAGGGAGGAGCCGGGTGCTTCCAATGCCATGGCGGCCCGCACTTCAGAGACTTTGACTATCGTAACAACGGACTTAAAACATCCAGAGATTTGAATGACTTAGGTCGGCACAAGATCACAGGAAAGGACGAAGACAAATTTCTCTTTTCAACCCCAAGCCTCCGAAACATCGCTCTGACCTCCCCCTACATGCACGATGGTCGCTTCGAAAAACTTGCTGATGTAATTGAACACTACAATTCTGAACTCCACCAATCCCCCACATTGGACCCGCGACTTAAAAAACAAGGCCTCGGACTGGATGAAGTTGAAAAAAAGGCACTCCTTGCCTTTCTGGAAACCCTCACTGATTCTCAGTTCATTGAAGAGACGGAATAGTCTTCCCAAACTTTTCCTCAAGAACAACGCGGCGATGTTCGAACATCTTAGCAAGTTGCTTCTTCACCACCAATGCCCGCGCGATTTCACCAAAGACACCGAAGCCAACCGTGTAGTGAATCAGATCCTTCACGATTGTCCCGCCATCGATCTCCTCGAAGGAATGGCGGTGATGCCAAAATTTGAACGGACCCGAAATCTGATCATCAACAAAGCTTTCCCCTTCGTGCAAAGACTTGATCTCCGAGATCCAGGGAATCCAGATCCCGGGCAGAGCTTTAACGGAATACTGGATAATCTCACCTTCGTAGAGAGTTTCAGACGGAAGTGAGACGATCTTAAACCCCATATCCGGTGGCGTCATCGCTTCAAGATTCTTCGGGCTTGAGAAAAAGCTCCAGGCCTCCTTGATCGATATTGGTATCGTCTGCTCTTGCGAAAGGGAATGAACCTTCATATCGCCGACAATATAACCTTACTTCGGGATTGGTCGGCCGAAAATATCAAAAATCGTATCGACACCTTCCTTGATCACTCCGGTTCCCTTTTCAATAACTTCAGCGCCTCCTTCAATGACCTTTGCTGGACCGCCTGTAATATCAGGATTTAATAATTCCGCAGCCTTATCAAAAGCTGATTTACCCATTTTAAGAATTATGCCCCCTTCTTTCAGGCTCGCCTTAGTAGCCTCCCCTATCGGTTGGCCTGTAAATTTAAGGGCATACTCGCCAACTCCGGGAAGCAATTCAAACATCCGATCTTTCGCCGCTGCAATTAATCGATCACTTAGATCTTCCTGAGGAGAATCGAGGGTGCCGCTGACTTTGAGCGACGTCCACAAAAAGCCCAAATCACCACGCTGGAAAACTTTGGTCTCAGCACCAGGAATATGCGCTAATGTTCCCGGGCTGACTCCAACACGGAAGTCACCTTTGAGAATATCATTCCCTTCGATCTCCATCTCACCTTCAAGCCGAACCAACCCCTCACTCCACAAGATGATATTTGTAAGTTCGAGTTTCTCTCCGACTCTTTTGAAATCGAGGCTTATTTCGTTTAGAACTAAGCGACGGAAGCGAGAGGTGTTGGCATATGCCGCAATCTTGTCGAGCAATGGAAGCGCTGTGAGAATCCCTTCTTTAATTTTTAGGTGACCGGTTGTTCGGGTTGTGGAACCGGGCTTTCCAGTCGCTTCAAATGAAAGGTCAAGTGGCCCCATTAGACGCTGTTTCCAGTCCTCGTCGACAATTTCCTGGATACGGGCACCAGTCACTTCCCCCCGGAATTGCCACGCACCATCTTCGACACCAAAGTCCCCTTCCGCGATCATCAAGCCTTTCTCCAGCACGTCAAATTTAGAGGATAGCAGAAAAAAGCGGTCTCCAGAATATCGGCCCGTCGCCGTTCGCAGAGTTAATTTATCAGCCAATGGCAGAGGTGTTAGAATTTCGCCACCGGAAAGCGTGACATCGTAGACTTGGTTTGTTGAACCAGGCCGAATCTTCGCAGAGGCATTTTTCCACGACCAAGGTCCTTCATCGGTCTCAGCCGATCCCTTCACCGAGGCAACATCAACGCCGGTAACCTCCAAAGAGTCCGGCAGAAATGGATCCCAGAAGCTCTTCTCCTTCACCGGGCGTTCCTTCACGATAATCTCGCGTTCGGGATCATCACGAAAATCACCAATAAATTCAAGTTCGCGTAATTGAACATTTTCAACGCGATACGCGCCGTTCCAAACCGCACCGATATCGACCTGAGCTTGAATTCCACGTGCCTCGATGTTTTCGATCCCATTCTGTCCCTTAAAGGTAAAATTATCAGTTTTTACGCTCCAGCCATCCCATTGAAAAATAGCCAATTCAGCCTCGCCATTAAGTTCGTACCCAACTTCTTCTCCCAACATCAATCTGAACTCATCACTACGAAGATAACTACGAACCGAGTTATACCCAACAACCAAGCCTGCCAAAACCAAAAGCACCAAACCTGCTCCGGTGTAATACACACACTTCATCGCACCGCTCTTGCGAGATTTCCGATTTTGTTCTTTTCGCGCTTTGGATTTGCGACTTCTCCGGCTGGCCATATCAAAAGTCTAGCAGCGACTTTAACTTAGCCAATCCGGCAAAGTCACTTTTTCAGTTCACAAGAAAACCGCCGGTGCTGAATTCCCAATACTGGAGAGCCACAATTATCCGAAACGGCTTTGGAGCTCCCTAGTAAGCCTTGTCGTAGTGCTCTACTCCAGAAACGATCGCGCGAGCCGCAGCTGACTGGTAACTCGATGAGTTGCAACGTGAACGTTCGTATGAATTGCTGATGAAACCGCATTCCACCAATACCGCAGGGCAAAGGGTGTGATTTAAAACTGAGAATCTTTTGAATTTATAACCGCGATTACGGGCATCGAGGTTACTCACCATGTGGCTCTGAATAGATTTAGCGAGATAGCTGCCACGCTTACCAACATAAAAGGTCTCCACCCCGCGAACTCGGGTGTGAGGAGTCGCATTGAAGTGGATGCTGATAAAAATACAGCTACGGTATTTATTCGAAATCTGGGCCCTGCGGCGAAGATCAACGAATACATCGCTGCGACGAATCATTGTAACGGGGTAGCCTTTGCTTTTTAAAGACGCTTCGGCACGAAGGGCGACTTTCAAATTAAGATCCGACTCACGCACTCCTCCCCAGACAGCTCCGTGGTCCTTGCCTCCGTGACCAGCATCAATAATGACTCTAAGAGATTTGGGGCTTGGCTTAACGCTCGAAACCTTGGATGCGACCTTCATATTTTTTGAAGGAATTTTAAGCACCTGACCAACCCTAAGGCTATTTTTGTCTCTTATCCCATTATAGGTCGCCAGACGGTCTACTGTGACTCCATATTTTAGCGAAATCCGATACAAATTCTCCAAGGCCTTCACCTTATGCGTCAATCCCATCGACGAGCCACAGCTAAGAAACACAAAAATGGCGCCAATCAGATATTTTTTAAGCTGGAAAACCCTCATTGTCGGAAAACTCAGGAGAATTTATTCCCAACGATTACTTAAGTCAACGAAGTTTTAAAAAAATACAGATACTCTTGCAAAACTAACCTTTAACATCTGCCTTCTTCCCCCTGAAGAGCGGAAGGACCAGATATACCACGAAAATCGCAGCTGGAGCATAAATCGTCCACTTTACAATCAGTCCTAAAAGAAGGGCAAATCCCAAAAGAGTCCAGACGTTGGCTTTCGTCTTAAGATCAATCTTTTTAAAACTTGGGTAGCGAACGTTACTCACCATTAATACTGAAACCCCCAAAATCATTCCGGCCAAAACGTAGGACCAGAGCCCAAGCGAGCGATCGTTTTCCGCCAAGCTGATCATAATAAAAGTTAACGACGCAACGAACCCTGCCGCCATTGGGATGGGAATCCCCCGAAAATCCCCGCTGGTAGACCCCATTCGCGCTAGACAATTAAATCGCGCCAGCCTGATTCCCCCACAAAGCAGGTAGACAAAGGCAATCGCCCAGGTTAATCCGCGCTCCTTGGTTCCATTTGGATCAAAAAACTCAGGCAACTGCAAGTCGGCGAGAACTGCCCGAGAGACTAACATTGCAGGCGCCAGCCCAAATGAAACCATATCGGCAAGGGAGTCAAATTCCTGCCCGAAAGGCGATTCCTGCCCCCCCAACCGGGCCAAACGGCCATCGAGCAAATCAAAAAGACACGAGCCAAAAATATAGAGCATCGCCTTCTCGTAGTAATCCTTGGCATTCACGAGGTCTGCTTCCTGCATTCCTTTGAAAATTGTCAGGATTGCTAAAAATCCGCACAAAAGATTACCTGCCGTCATTAAATTCGGCAGGAGGTAAATTTTTGGTTCTTGATCGTCTTGCGCCATGACTTCGTTAGAAGGTCACCCTGTCAAAGGTCATCGGCCTTGGAAAGTCTCAACTCCCCTCTTTCCCCGAACGGATTCTCTGTCATCTTTTGCCCATGCCTGCCGAGATGACTGCCGACCTCACCATGAAATCGCTTCTCGACCAATATCCAGGAGCACGGAGAGCCCTGTTCTCAGCCTTCCATATTGGAGGCTGCCAATCCTGCGCTTATCAACTCGATGAAACACTTGAGGAGGTTTGCAAGAATCATGAGATTAATTTGGAAACTGCTCTCAAATGTCTCGCCGAAAGTCGGGAACACGATGCCAGCATGCTTATATCTCCTGCAGAACTCAAAATATTACTCGATGGCGATGAGGCCTTCATTCTCCTCGACACCCGTACCCGTGAAGAATTCGAAGCGATTACCCTGCCCGCCGCACAACTAATGACCCAAGAATTACAAAACAGCCTGTTTGCAGAAAAGGAACAAGAGCAAAAGGTCATCCTGATTGATCATCAAGGCAGAAGCGTCCTAGACCACTGTGCATGGTTTCGAGGCCATGGTCTTTCCCGAACTTTTGGAGTCGATGGTGGAATTGACCGCTATGCAAAAGATGTCGACCCCTCGATACCCCGTTATCGATTGGAAATGGATTAAATGATGAAAGCACTCCATTCCCAGAGTGCTTAAAGTTTTAGGCAAGCTTTAATCCTTACTCGCTTTTCTTCTTAGGACCCGCTTCTTTCCTTTCCCCACGTTTTGGAAGGACATCGCGTCCGTTCATCTTAAGACGAAATCCACTTCCACTGCCTCCGTTATCAAGACGCTCAACGCGCTCACGGTATTCCTCGGGCACAGCCGCCTTGTCGATGTCACTATCGTAAGGCCCTTCAAAGAGAAGATTTCCTTCCTTGTCCCGGATTGCAAGCTCACGCTGGCCATCAGTCATCTTCATTTCGATCGAACCATCTTTATCGACGAACTTCATCGAACCAATTCCACGAAAGTCCATCTTAGGGTTCTTGCCACCGGGAATATTCCCTCCAAAATCAAACTTGAACTGCTTAAACCCTCCCTCGTTGTTTCCAAGAGCTCTCTCGAGCTGCTTCATCATCTCCCTCTGCAATTTATCATTTCCGAGACCGCCTAAAGCATTCTCAAGTTGTCGATTCAGCAGGCGATCCATATCGGCTGCCGGATTGGGGATGATTGCTTGAGGCGGAAAATTCCGGAGAGCAGGAGCCTCACCAAGAGTGACTTTTTGTTCGATCGTTTTTCCTCGACGGACAATCTTTAATGTCACCTCGTCGCCCGGATTGTAATCGGCGATTATCGTGCGGAGCGATTCCTGGCCATTGAGAGTACTATCGTCAACAGATACGATAATATCTAACTCCTTAAGACCGGCGAGACCAGCCGGACTGGTTGGCCTTACTGTGCTCAGTAAAAGACCGCCCTCTAGCTCAAGATGGGCACGAAGAGCTTCACTTGATGCCTCTCCATGAACTCCCAGGAAGGCGATCTTATCAACTAGCATTGGCTTGGGAACAATATCGGCGTCCTTGGGTCGCTCAGCCTTATCGGCTTTCTGGTCATCTCTAAGGATGCCACCCCTCGGTTGCGCCGTTGCCTTTTCAGATGTTTTATTCCCACTCGGACGCTCAATTGCCGAAAGGCCAAGAAGCGAACCGAGGAGAGCTGTCAGCCCGATTGTAATAACTTTCATAGTAGGATTTTTCATTTGCCCATTGAGCGATTTGGTTCAAAAAAATTGTTTAATCAAATTTGACCGGGGTAAAAGTAACTTCTCTTTTGGGCTGCTCGATGATCAATTTCTCACCGCGTTCATTCACGAACTGCAGCTCATTACTCATCTGAACTTCCAGACAACGAAGTGGCTGTCCGCCTTTGGTCCAGACTACTCCATGGTCCTTCGCCGAGACTACCGAAGCACGCGCGTCATTGGGGGTGAAAACCACTGGCGCTGTATTTCCATTGGTAAGGTCCAGAATTCGGTCCGTAACCGATTCGGGCTCGGAGAATGGATTACTCGAGAGAATCGCAGCAGCTGCACCCAAGACAGCGACTGCTGCCACCGAACGAACACCCAGCCAAGAAGACCGGCGATTCACAAGTTCAGAATTAATTGCCACAATCTTCTCCTCCACCGGCACATCTTCATGCCAACGGGCCATCGCGTCATCAAGTCGGGAAATCATACCCTCTGGAACTCCATATGGAATCAGTCCACGAAGACTTTCCTCGAGAGCCGTAAGCTCGATGTCCGATGAGGCCACAATAATTTTCTCTTCAGGAGCAGTAATTTCTGCGGCCACTGTTGTCATGGCATTGTCAAGCTGGTCAAGAAGGGAGTCAGGCAATGGAGCCGGCGTCAGCTTCTTCAGCTCATTTTCAAGAGTGATGGAATTGATCTCCATAGGTCTATCTATCGGGGGATTAGGATTTGTGTGTGTCTAAATCTACTTAAATGTCACCATTTAGGCGTGCGGTAGCGAGTTGTTTTCTGAGAGCTTCAATTCCGTAGCGATATCTCGACGCCGCCGTATTGAGCGAAATATCCAGAGCTTCGCCAATCTCCGCAAAAGTGCGCTCACCCCACAGCTTCATACTGATCACTTCGGAAAATTTCTTCGGAAGGATCGTCATACCCTCGATGAGAATGCGACGCATCTCATCTCGACTCTCTCCTTCTTCGAAGAGAGGCATCTCGATATCGCGCCTCAAGGACCGATCATCCTTCACTACAATTTGCTCACGCTTTCGACGACGATCATCCTTCCGCCCCAGATCAATCGCCTCCCGTCGAATTTGGGTATAAATGAAGGCGATCCAAGCATCCTGACCACCCAAAAAAGACCCTTCCTCGACCTTACGGGCCAATTTTACAAGAGCATTCTGCAAGACATCCTCGGCATCTGCGATACTCCGGGTTTGCTGTCTTGCAAACAACAGCAGCTTTGAACCATGCTCGCTGAGCCACGGTCGGAAGCGTGAGGAATGCTTATCTTGCTTAGATGCCGTATTCACGTGTTTATCTGTCCTTTCCATAAGAGCGATACGAGTTGGCAATTACGTCTGCAATCCCTCGAATTTATCGCATTCAGCGAGCCACGCAAAGCTTCATCGTGGACCAAAAAACGACCCAGTCGAAATTCGACCGGGCCATTTGGGAAAAAATTTCAGGTCGGTGGCTTAAGCGGGAACCAACTCCTCGGACAAGTTTTCGCAAAGAGCGTTTATAACATAGCTGGAAGGCCTGAAATTTTCGACCACGATCTCAGAGCGCTCCCCCCACATCATGCGAACCTCCTTCACGTTGAAATTCGGCGTTTTGTGAGGCGCAAATAAGATATCGTCGTGACTGCTATTTTCATGCTTTTTGAACATCTCGGGAACGATATCGCCACCCAAATGATCATCACGACCTGTCGCGAGGTGGCAAGTCCCCAACACCTTTTCGTCCTGAATATCCTGATAAGAAACCGGCAACACTTGCGTCCCAAAGCCCAGTTCACCCAAAGTTCCAGTCATAGGATCATCGGCAAGACGGGCGTTGTGCTCATCGATGGTGGCCTGATTTCCTTCGATAAGAGTGGATTTCACAACATCACGATTCACAACATCAAGCACACCGAGAGTCCCGTCCTCATACTTCATCGGAAACTTTCCACGAGCATCCTTCGGAACAAAATACACCTCACCAGCCGGCAGATTGGCGATATCGGGAGTAGTCCCACGACAAAGACCGTGTGATTTCTGAGCCTTCTGGCCACCTAGACCAAGCCACGCCGTAAGAATCTCACCGTCTTCGAGTTCAAAATCAATTTCCACGGAATCCGCACCAGTCAGCGCCGCACGCATTTTTTCGGCATCATCGGAGACCTCCTGATAATTGACCGCAAGACCTGAATTCAGAATCACTTGGTTCATCCCATGCATTGTAGCACCTCGGAAGTTGAATTCCTTGCATTTGGCAGTCAGCGGAGCGGTTGCAGACCAAGTAGAAATACATAGGACAATGTCATATTCGGAGTAGATATCGCGATCTAGGGAAAGCTGATTCCCAGCCGTGTCCCACACTTCGTCATTCAGATCGAGATTTGAACCATAGGTGTATCGGTAGGCGAACATCTCTCCCCCGGTCATACCCAACTCCTCGAGCACCCCCTTTTGAAGCCCTTCATAGAAGTAAGTTAAAGCATTGTTCTGAACTTCAAATTGCTTTTCTCCCCTGAAAGCAAAATCCTTGATCCAATTTACTGGGTCCTCAAAATCGACCAGTATGCAAACGCGACAACCTTGGGTCGGGGCAAAAACCGTATCGAGAAGCTGGCTTAAATCAAATTTGGGAAAGACACGCTCCCCAGGATTCAGAAGGATTTTTTCCTCGAGATAAGATGGTTTACTCATAGGTTCTATGATATCGCCCCACCTAAAATCTCGCAAGTGATCTTTTGGTTCTGTTAGACCCCAAAGCCCTCCGGAGGATTTTCCTGATTTCGCAAACTTTCCAAGGTCTCACTCATATCCTCGAGCTTTGCCCAAACTTCCGGGACCACAAAAACCGGGGCATTGTGCCTCACCGCCAAGGCCAAACAATCACTGGGTCGGGCATCGAGCTCCACGATTTTTTTCTCCATGATTTCATTTTCGGCCTTGATGATTAAACGGGCGAAAAATATCTCACCTTCGTGGTTCACAATTGTCGTGTGAAGCACTTCCGCACCGAAGGCATCAAGAGTTTGCGCAAAGAGGTCATGTGAAAGAGGCCGCGGCGGGATCGCACCGGCCAACACGGCATTGATGGAGGCCCCTATCGCCGGGTCGATGTAGAAAACGATCACCTTTTTCCCATCACCAAGAAAAACAGCACAACCAGCCGGAGTAGGCAGAAGTGCGACAGGCTCAACTCTTACCAGGTCACTCATTTCGTAATGGCACCCCGCCGCCCGTGAAACACCAACATCGATTTCTAATAAACGTCGCGGGCGTAGCGCTTTTCTTTTTTCAAGCCCTTGAAGTAGTCCACCGCCGCTTCCTCGCTTAGCCCACCATGAGTCCGCGCGATTGTGTGGAGAGCCTTGTCGACGTCTTTCGCCATTCGGGAAGCGTCACCACAAACGTAGAAATATCCCCCGCCCTGGAGCCAATCCCAGAGGTCGGCACCCGCTTCGAGCATCTTGTCCTGAACGTAAATTTTTTCCTCCTGATCGCGAGAGAAGGCAAGATCCAATCTCCCAAGCGTTCCGTTCTCGACCCAACCAGTGATTTCGTCTTCATAAATGAAGTCCGTGGACCGATAGGGATTACCAAAAAACAACCAATTACGCCCGCTTGCTTTTGAGACCTCACGCTCCTCAAGAAATGCTCGGAAAGGCGCAATCCCAGTTCCCGGCCCCACCATGATAATATCCTTAGAAGGGTCCTCGGGGAGACGGAAAGCCTTGTTATTGTGAACGAAAACACCTGAACAAACATCACCGACGCGATCCGCAAGATAGGTCGAACAAACCCCTCCGCGATCGCGTCCATGAATATTATAGCGAACAATCGCTACCGTCAGATGAACTTCACCCGGATGGGCATTGGGACTTGAGGCAATGGAATAAAGCCGGGGTTGCAATTTCTTTAGTAACCCTACGAATTCCTCGCCGTCACCAAAGTCGGCAGGATGATCGTTAATCAAATCAATCAACTCACGACCCCAGCAAAACTCTTCGATCTCCTCTCGGCTTCCACTCTCTACAAGAGCACGCAGGAAAGGAGATCCCGATCGCTCCGACCAAGCCTGCAGAAGTCGCTTGTTCAAACTGCGAATGTCATATGACGTGATCAAAGCCTCTCTCAGAGAAGCCTCATTTCCATTTGGAAGTGGAACTTCGTCCTTCACGTTAAATGGGAGCAATGGAAGAATCTCATCCACAACTCGAGCCGGATTATGAGAAAGCACACCCAGAGCATCGCCTGCTTGATATTCCAGCCCGGAATCCTTGAGTGATAGCTCCACATGATAGGTCTCACGAATCGATCCCCCTTTGTTGAGGTCATATGAGGTCAACAAAGGTGAGGGGAACGGATTCTTTTTACCATAGGGTTCTTCCTCGACAACCTCCTGGGTCTTCGAAACCTCGTCCATACCACCCATGGCTGCCATGACTCCTTTTTTCCACTCGGCAAATTGATCATCATAATCAACATCACAGTCGACCCGCTCAAAAATCCTCTTTGCCCCAAAAGCCTCGAGACGCTGATCAAACTCGATACCACACTGGCAAAAGTCAGGATACTCACTGTCACCCAATGAAAAGACCGAAAAATTAACCCCCACAAGGCTTGGAACACTGTCCCCCATGATATACTCGTGAAAGTCTGCGGCATTATCAGGCGGTTCGCCGTCACCGTAAGTGCTTGTGATTACAAGAAGATTCTTCTCCGTGGGAAGCTTACTCTTGTCATAAGCAGCCATGTCAAAAACCTCCGGCTCGTAATTCCCAGCTTTGAGGGCTTTCATGAACTTCTTGGCGACACCTTCAGCATTGCCGGTCTGACTCCCCCAAAGTATTGTGACAGGAATTGCCGGTCCGGCTGGCTCGACTGAAACCGCCTGGCCGCCAAGCGCCTTGGTCAAAAACTCACTGAGCCAAGCGCGCTGCTCGGCGTTAAACGGGGCATTTTCTGGAATGACAATCGGTGAACTCATCTTAAACGAAAGGGGCTCGGGAGGACCTTCGACGTAACATGGCGCCAACCTTGGGAAGTGACAAGCGCGATTCGAGCCATCCTCACTCTAACTTTTCACCTAGCTCATGAGGCAGGCTCCCGACTGGACAACTATCAAAGGCCAAGGCACCCTAATTCCGTTATGAAGGTAGAGGTTATCGGCATCATTTTGGCGCTTACCGCAACGATATTGGGGCAATCCACCGAGACCTCACAAAATCCCGGCCTGAAAGATCGCCAATATCAGGAGGAGCTCGCCGATTCCTACGATCGGATCGACCCCACAAAAGACGGCTGGGAGTCCGAAGCTCGAGCCTCCGAGTATCAAGCGCTCCTCGAATCCTTTCTTGAGGACCTTCTCCACCAGCGGAAAAGCGAAACGATCGCCTCTGGATTTAAATCCGACCAGCTCCTCAATCCCAAAACCCAAGTCGTCTTCCAAAATGCGGGCATCACCGTTCGCAGGATTTCGACGACTGAGACTAAAAAAAACTATTCAGCAATCACTCCCCGGCCGAAACCCAAATTCAAGACCAAGATCAAAATGACCGAGGTCAACGAGACCCTCTCAAATTGCCTGATTACCCTCAAATCCCCACTCCTCCAAATCAATGCCCAATGGCGTTGCATATGGACCGAAACCTCACCACCCAAATTGAAAACCATTACCATTAGTGAATTCGAGGAAATCGAACAATCTGGCACAGCCCAGCTCCTCTCCGATGTCACCGCTTCCGCATTCAATCAAAACTCTTCCTATCATTCTCAGCTTCTGCGTTCCACCGACCACTGGCGTAGCCGGCTCCCCCGCGACCTTGGGCTCGACGCCGCAGCCAACCACGGGCTCGCCCTCGGGGATGTCAATGGCGACGGCCTCGAAGACCTTTACCTCTGCCAACAAGGCGGCCTTCCCAATCTCCTCTTCCTCCAAAACACAGACGGCACGCTCACCGACTTCTCGGCCGGATCCAAAACCGATTGGCTGGACTACTGCGCCGCCGCCCTCTTCGTGGATTTTGACAACGATGGTGACCAGGACCTTGTCATCTCCCAGGATTTTAAAATCCTTTTTATGGATAACATTGACGGAAAAGGCCATTTCGAACTCGCCTTCGGTCGCTCCACCAAGGCCCAATCATTCTCACTCACCTCCGCTGACTTCGATCAAGACGGATTCCTGGACGTCTACGTTTGTGGCTATAATCCCTCGAAATCCTCCGCACGCGCCGGGGCCCTCGCCGAACCTGTCCCTTTTCACGATGCCAACAATGGAGGCCAAAACATCCTCTGGCGAAACAAGGGCGACTGGACCTTCGAAGACGTCACGGAACAAACCGGGCTGAATCAGAACAACACTCGCTTTTCGTTTGCCGCCTCGTGGGAAGACTACGATCAGGACGGTGATCTCGACCTTTATCTCGCCAACGATTTCGGCCGCAACTGCCTTTACCAAAACCAAGGCGCCAAAGCCGGCAAGCTCCCATTCTTCGTTAATATTGCCAACAAACTCGGCATCGAAGACTCCGCCGCCGGCATGTCAACCAACTGGGGTGACTTCGACCGCGACGGATGGATGGACCTATATGTTTCCAACATGTTCTCCAGTGCCGGAAATCGCGTCACCGGCCAAAACCGCTTTCTAAAAGAACTCGACCGAAACAAAGAAGCCGCTGGCACATTCCGGCGGATGGCCCGGGGAAATACCCTCTTCGCTTCAAATGGTAATGGAGGCTTCACCGATGTTTCCGCTCAATCAAAAACCACCATGGCCCGTTGGTGTTGGGGCTCCACTTTTATCGATCTTAACAATGATGGCTGGCTCGACATCCTCGGAGCAAATGGCTTCATCACCGCTGAAGACACCGGCGACTTGTGAAGTGTTTATTGGCGACAGGTCGTGTCGCAGTCCCCTCTTGACCCCCAGGGTTCAGACGGTCTTCAATCCTACCGCCAGGGGTGGCAGGCGCTCAACCGCCTCCTCCACGAAAATAAATCATTTTCCGGTCGCGAGACAAACAACGCATTCCTCAACTGCGGCAAGGACATGGCCTTCGCCGACGTCTCCACAACCATCGGCTGGGACTTTTCCGACGACGCCCGCGCTATCGGCCTCATCGATTACGATCACGATGGCGATCTCGATCTCTTCGTCACCAACCGCACCGCTCCCCGCGTCCGACTCCTCCAAAATAACCTCAAATCAGAATCAAAATTCCTTTCTCTCCACCTCACAGGCACTGGAAAAACCACTCCGCGCGACGCCATCGGAGCCCGTGTCGAAGTCCACCTCAAAGGCCAAGCCATCCCCCACATCCGAACCCTTCACGCCGGACAATCCTTCCTCGCCCAATCTTCCCGCTGGCTCCATTTCGGGCTCGGGGAAAAAGCTCATATCGAAAAAATCATTGTCCACTGGCCCGGCTCTAGTCCCCAGATCTTCTCCCGCATTAAACCCAACCAACATCTCCATCTTACCCAGGGCTCACCCACCGGGATTCCGCGTAAATCACGTCAGGGTCCGACACTCAAGTCCATACCACAACCATTGCCGAAGAAAACATCTCTCGCCCGTATCATCCCACCTGCAGGACACGCTCTCCCGACTTTACCCACGGCAAATGGCAAACCACTGGCTGTATCTGGAACAACCCTAATCGCGCTATGGAGCCGCACATGCCCGCATTGCCGAGAAGAACTCACAACCTGGAGCAAAGAAGCCAACAAACTCAAAACCTCCGGTATCAACCTCTCTTTACTCTGCACCGATCAGGAACCCATCACTCAGGCCGAAGCTTTTCTTGAATCCATCAACTCACCCTTCGACACCCAAATGGCAACCCCGGAAGCCGTCGAACTCCTCGACGCCATCCACGCTTCCATCATCGACCTCTGGGTCCCAATTCCCGTCCCAACAAGCTTTCTTGTCTCCAAAGACGACCAGCTCCTTGCCATCTATCGCGGACCTACGTCAATTGAACAAATCACCTCCGACATGAAATTAGCGGCCTCTACTTCCGAGGAACGTCGCACGGCAGGATCTCCATTCCCCGGACGTTGGACCGGCGAGCCAAGTCCCTCGTCCCCCCAACGTACAGCACAACAACTCGTTCAGCGAGCCCGGCCCAACTTGTCCATCACCTACCTTCGTTCTGCTCTCTCCAAACCCTTCCTGCAAGACGACAAATTCACCAGGAGTGACAGTCTCCTGCTATTAGGCCAACTCCTTGGTCAGCAGGGTCGCCCGGCCGAAGCCATCCCCTACCTTGAAACTGCCCGCCAACTTTTTCCCGAGGATATTCGTATCCTACGCCTGATCGCCACCGCTCATGCCGAAACTGGTGACCTCGCTCAATCATACGCCACCTTCAACGCAACGATTAAAATGCACCCGAAAAGCCTCGAAATCTATGACGATGCCATCGGAATTGCACTCAAAGCCAAGGACCCCGCCAAAGCTCTCCTATACCGCCAAAAATCCGTCACCAACAACCCGGGCAACCCTATCATTCGATATCGCTTGATTCTCTTGCAACTTGAGCAAGGCAATCCCGCCGAGGCCATCACCAATTGTAAAACCATCCTTGGAACCTCGCCAAAATTCCTTGAAGCCGCTAATCTCCTCTCCCGCATTCTCTCCACCCACCCTGACGAAAAAGTCCGCAGCCCGCAGGAAGCCTTCGCCCTCGCCTCCCGCCTTTGCCAAATCTCAAAAAACAAAAACGGCAATCACCTTCTCACTCTTGCCTACGCCCAAGCCAACCTCGCTAAATACGAAGATGCCACCACCACCCTCAATCTTCTCACCCTTGTCGCCCCAACTGATTTGCCCTTCACCAAGGCAGTCATGAGCGCCCTCGCCAGAACAAAAGCCAACCAACCCATCCGCGCCCCCGATTGGAAGTGAGCAGACCCCATCGCACAGGCGCCCCCCTAGAAGCGAGCAGGCCCCGTCGAATAGATGCCGCTCATGCCCATCCTCCTGGGCTAAACCCGCCTCCCTAGCCTAACACCCACCTCATTCATCTCCCGGTGCAAGCGCCCTCAAGACGCGGAAAGAAAATCTCACTAAGCTTTAACGAGCGGCTTGCTTGATCCTACTAAGACGCTAATCCTTCGAATTCACCAAGTGACTCTAAAAAAGACGGCGCCGCCTCTCGTATTAGCAAAGCCGACCTAGCCGCGCGTCTTGAAGAGCTCATCTTATAAATTGAATTCCTCCCTTTGCCTTTCCCCTTTAAATTCGCTATCATCTTGCCAGCGCCATGATCAACGACCCTAACTCTGCCATCGCCTCGCAGCTCGCCATCACCATCGATGGCCAGCAAACAACTTTTACCGAGGGCGAAACGATCTACCAAGTCGCCACCCGTCTTCAAAAAGACATTCCCACTCTTTGTTACGATGACCGACTCGATGCCTTCGGCGGCTGCCGACTTTGCGTGGTCGAGGTCGAAGGCATCCGCAATCCCGTCGCCTCCTGCACGACCAAGGCCAACGACGGCATGGTCATCAAAACCGCCCCGCCCAAGATCGAGAAGATGCGCAAGACGCTCCTCGAAATGGTTGCTTCTGAGAATCGCCAGATCGATGTCGATCCACTACGCGGACTCGCCTCCCAAGAACTCTCCACTCTCGTCAATAAATATGGCGCTCGCAACGGTCGCTTCAAAGGGGCCAAATCCGGCACCACCAACACTCAGGATGCCAACCCCTTCATCCTCCGCGACTACGAACAGTGCATCTCCTGTTACCGCTGCGTGAGAGTTTGCGCCGAACAGGAAGGCGACTACGCCATCACCGTCGCTAACCGTGGTTTCCACACCCAAATCACCACCGAGTTCAACAACGACCTCCGCGACTCCGACTGCACCTTCTGCGGCCAGTGCATCCAGACCTGCCCCACCGGCGCTCTTGCCGACAAAAAGGCCATCCGCTCCGAAGCACTCCCCGAACCCGTTAAAAAGACCCGCACAGTCTGTCCCTACTGCGCCGTCGGTTGCTCCATCGATCTGATGACAAAGGGCGACAAGATCGTCGGAGCTCAACCCGCCATGGACGGCCCCGCCAACAAAGGAGCCCTCTGCATCAAAGGCCAGTTCACTTACGACTTCATCCAACACGAGGATCGACTCAAAAAACCACTCATCAAACAAGCCGACGGGACCTTCAAAGAAGTCGAATGGGACGAAGCTCTCAAAAAGGCCGCCGAAGGATTTGCCAAAGCAAAAGAAAAGTACGGCAGACATAGTATTTTTGGCATCGCCTCCGGCCGAGCACCCCACGAAGCGGCCTACTCGATGCAAAAATTCATTCGAGCCGGCTTCGGGACGCATCATATCGATAACTGTAGTCGAGCCTGACACGCTCCCACCGTGGCCGGTCTGGCCGCTCAAATCGGAAGAGGCGCAATGTCCAATCCTCTCGAGGACATGGACAAGCCCGACACCATCTTCGCCATCGGCACCAACATGACCGAGTGCCACC
>JBDNAG010000047.1:0-34356 GCA_039768565.1 Akkermansiaceae bacterium
GATGGCCGCAAAGCCACTGGTCACCTTGAATACAACGTTGACCTCAAGCATCCGGTCATGCAGGTGATCAATGAAAAGACGAAGGAGATCCTTTACACAAAACGTCTGAAGCAATCCAAAGGAAAGCTGCCTGTATATTCCGCAGATCCTCACACCATCAAGATTGGCAAAGACAAGCCCTCTCGCGTTTTAAAAAGTGGCTTGGCCCCCACAAAGTGATATTTACACCGCCCCCCTAAAACTGGGTGAAGGTTTTTTAAATCTCCGCCACTCGAAAGACGGATGGGAATGGAACCCTAGATGATTCCGAGGTTCTACTTTCTCTGTTCCTTGCGCCGCATCGCCGGTGCCAAGGAGGTTTGAGGCGATCATATTAAATAATAATGTTAGTAAAGCAGCATTTCTATTGACTGAATTCATTTTAAATGCTGTTTTTTCAGCACAATGAAATTACTTGTTTCCACCTCTCTCGCCATCGTTCTTTTCTCCTCGTGCACATCACCCTTTCCCTCTCCAGCAACGATGACACCGGGCTCCCCTTCCGCTCGCCAAATTCAGCGATCTGGAACCATGAGCATCAAGTCCCGCTCACTAAAAGCGAGCTCGGAGAAATCAGTCGCACTCGTCGCACGCCATCAGGCTCTCATCACTTCCTCCAGTCTCACCGACGACCATTACAACGCCACTATTCGCGTTCCGGCAGACAACCTCCCTTCACTTATACATTCTCTCGAGTCGGTGGGTAAAGTGATCTCGTGCAATATCAGCAAAGATGATGTCACCACAGCCTATCTGGACTTAGAAGCCGCACTCGAAAACAAACGCGCCCTTCGCGGTCGTCTTCGCGACCTTCTTTCACAGGCCACCAAAGTGGATGACATTCTAAAAATTGAAAAAGAACTCAGCCGTGTTCAGACCGATGTTGACCAAATGGAAGCTCAAATGAAATCGATGCGCTCCAGAGTCGCTCAATCAACGCTCGACCTTTCCATCAAAAGACACCGTATTCCCGGACCTCTTGGAGTTGTTACCAAAAGCGGTAGCTGGATCTTCGAAAAACTGAATTATCTTAACTAAACGGTAGCTGGGAGGCCATCTAATCCAAAAACCTCTCTCGCGACATCTTTCAGAGCGTTAAAACAGGGTGATCGGCAACACACATTTTAGTGTCCTATAACTTCTCGAGATTCCAGATGAAATCAGGAATCGAAGACTCAGCTCACACTTCAATCAAGCCAATCTGGGAATCATGAGGCCGCATCCAGCACCCGGCGTCTCACGCACCGAATTCCACCTCGCCCCACCGCAAGGGCAGATGCATATTTACGGCCCCCTGCGGGCTCCAGACCCAGTTATTTTCAGGATGTTCCTGCTCCTCAGGATTTAAGCTTTCCGCCAATGGCGTTCCATGGGGAGGAATCCGGACGTATTTTCCGTCCACCACTTCGTGCTGCCATTGCACACGTGAAAAATTAACCTTCCAGACGTCCCCCGGATGCGGTGGGGCGCCGTCCTTGTGATATTGGGCCAAATCCTTCCATGGAAAAGCCACCTCAACCGACCAACCTTCATCTTCGTCGGTCGGATCATTCAGCGAGCCCCGCACCTTCACCGCAGACTTCAATCCAGGAAGATTACACCCAAGTATAGGGACTCCACCTTCTCCATATGGCTTTGGCAGGCTCAACTCCCAAATCGTCCCCAGCGCATTGATCTCAAATTCGTAGTAATTCAGACCATCACAATCTGGATCAATAAAGACTTCGAAGTCATTGTCTTCAAACATGATCTCGTTCTTCTTGGTGATGGTGCCCCAGACATGGGGTTCCTCAAGCTGGGCGCCCACATAAAAGTAGTGGTCATCCCAAGCCATCTTGACCCGGGTTCGAAAGTAAGGCCGAAGCGCATCCTCTCCGGTGATATCCACAAAATCATCAGTCCAAGGAATTTCCTTCCACGCCGGATCCTCCAACGAACCATCAATCTTGACCGGACCCTCAATCCGGCGGCACTGATAACGTCTGGGCTTCATCTCAATTGATCCCAATATAGGTCTACGGTCTTCCCGGCAGGCACTTTGACCGAACGCGTCTCGCCATCAAGAGTCACCTTTAGCGCCTCTCCGGCTTTAATCTTGAGCTCCACCATGTCGTTCAAATCCGCAGTTCCGGCTTTCGATTTCACCAAACCATTTAAGGTTGCCACAACTCGTTTTCCGCCCTTTCGGTCCCACACTCGGAAGTAGACCACACCCTCGGAGGCCTCCTTTTTCTTCGCGTAACGAGAAGTCACATTCACGCCAGGAACCTCCTTGTTTCGGATTTTCCAAACCATCGGAAAATGCGATCCTGTCTTCTGCCACGACGAAGCCCAAATCGCATGCTGCCATTGGTCTTCGATCGCTTTCGAGGCATCACCCATGAACCAGCCCCGGTTCAGCCCCTTTGCGTTATACTCATCAGCCCCCGTGAAGTACCATTCCCCGCCATCATAAATCTCAACCCAAGTATGATTGCCCCGCTTGTTATACCACAACGCCGTTCCCGCAATCCGGGCCGGAACTCCCACCGAACGACAAGCATCCACGAGAATAATCGACAAACCGGTACAGGTCGCCTTCCCAAGCTTGATCGACTCCGCCGGGCTCTGATTGGGAGCCTTCCGCCCCGTGTTATAGTGGACCTTGATGAGGTTAAAAATCCCCTTGTTGATCGCCTGCGCCGCTTCGGTCGTCGTCTTGGCATCCTTTACCAACTCTTTGCACTTGGGGTAAAAAAATGAACGCCAATCTTCACGTGTTTCATCCAAGGAAGCATAAGGAAGAACATCATTCAAAAACACTTCCTCCGGTATTTCCTTAGCCCAAGAAAACTGCTTCCTCGCCTTCAATGCCAAATCCAGATTCGTTGTGAGGAAGTCTTTCGTCAAATTTTCACGATCTGACTTCGTCATTCCTTCCGCTAAAAACCTCGCAGCTTTGCCCCCAAACTGCCCGTGCTTTTCCTCAGCAGCTTCTACGAACTCCGCGACCTCGCCACCCCATGCCACCCAGACCAGCGAAGCACAAAAAACCATCGTTCGTTTCATCATGCCGGAAGTCTAAAGCAAAACCGCTCCGCATGCCAAAATAAACAAAGCAGTTTTGACTCCCTGATATGGGAGAACCTACTATGACTCAATTTGAGATCGCCTTGCCTAGAGTCAGGCCCAACTCGTTATCTCCATTCTTGGCAATCACTAACCTTTTGCCCTCCCTGACGATAGCGGTTCCGGAAACCATAACTTCACGATACTCCACGGAAGTTACCTTCTCGTTGACTATTTGCTCAAACTTGAGTCTCAAACCGATCGAATATTCCACCTTATAACCACCCTCGACTACGTTCACCGTATAACTATGAGTCACAATTGCAGGATCATCTCCCGCGACCACATCACCTCGAAAGATCGGCCCAATTCCAGTCATGGAGAGATCAAGAGCCGGGCCACCTTCCACTTTTCCTTGAAGCTGAATCGTAATATTATCAGTCAAGGTATTCGGCCGTGCTTGGACTGCCTGGTGCCGAGTCGGCACCCTCGCCAGCTTTCCTGAGGCTGAAACAGCTCCGGAAGAGCCCGAACTTATCGCCCTGGGAGGCGCCACACTTCGGCGGGGAGAAGAGCGGGTCGCTGGAGCCGCATTCGTTGTCGGCACCCTCTTTGCTTGTGGGATATATCGCGCCTCTGCCGTAGATCCTGAGCCAGTTGAGCTCCTTTCATTCGCTGTGGCCGGTGGTCCTTTTTTTGAGGGAGGGGCGGATTTCACCCCTTCCTGAGCAGGAAGAGAAAATGTGAACAGCGAGAATAGAAATATGAAGGGGATATTCATAACAAAGGGCAAACGCGTCAGAGGTAGTCATTTGTCTCTACAAAAATTCTGCCTAAAAAGCTCAATCAATCCTCGCTATTACAAATAATCCAGCCACCTTGCTCACACGTAGCCATTATGGAGTTCCCGTTCTGTCTGCGTTTTTTAATTCAAAGACTATGAAACTGTACCTCGGCAATTTGCCATTCTCCGCTGCGGATGAAGACATTCGCGAAGCATTCTCCGCATACGGAACCATCGAAGACCTCTTCATTCCACTTGATCGCGAAACCAACCGCCCTCGCGGATTCGCTTTCATCACACTTGCTGACGACGACCTCGCCCGCAAAGCAATCGAAGAAATGGACGGAGCCGACCTTATGGGTCGCAATCTCCGCGTCAACGAAGCTGAAGAGCGTCGCCCACAACAAAACCGCGGAGGCGGTGGTGGTGGCGGATACGGTGGAGACCGTCGCGGTGGCGGCGGTGGACGCGATCGCCGTGGTGGTGGTGGTGGCCGTGATCGCCGTGGCGGCGGACGCGACAACGAAGGTGGTTGGTAGAAACCTCTTCTTTCCAAATTTCAAAAAGGCCCACCATTCCGGTGGGTCTTTTTTTGTTCCTGAGACTTTGAAGTAGCGAGAAGTTACAGCGTCCGGATTTCCCGAGCCCTTTGATCTCATCATAGCGCTCCAAGTCCAATAAACTACTTCGCCCACCAAGTGAATCAGTAAAGCCCAGACTGAAATTTCGATTTTGATCGCTCTCTTCTTCCTTTCGACATCCCGGACAAGCTTTCGCTAAACTAGCCAATCTTCAAACAAAGGAACTGAAGACAAAGAGTCACATTTCCCTCCATTTTCACAGTGACCAAATCTCCTTTAGAATCTGTGGCGCCCCCGAACCCTGGCTTCCGGGTAGGCCAAAACAATCGGCGAATGAGTCGCAATGACAAACTGGCTTCCCGATTCCACCAAATCATGAAGCCTCACCAAAAAGCATCAGATCTCCAACGCCTTCTCAATCCGCTTCGCGCTCACCTTGCCCACATGCGGAACGCCAGGCGCGAACAATTGTAAGCGCCACTCCTCGAGCATCCAACCAATCTCCCACGTCCGCACCGCTTCAGGGCGCTCATGCCAAAGAATCAACCACTCATCCCAGAGCGGCAAAAACTGATCCTGCTTTTCCTCATCTCGAATCAAAGGCCGGGTCTCAAGCCGGTTGATTCGCTCCTCCATCCCGTAAAAATACCGCTGATACCGCTGCATCCGCTCAAAGCCCGCTTTCCACCCAAAATCCGGCCTTAGCAACCATTCCCGCTGTTCTTCCAACTGCGTGACCACCTCACCGAGATGTCGGTGTTGGCGGTTTGCCTCCATCCACTCCCGCACCCGGCCATCGGCATCTGCCATTCCTTCCACCGCTTCCGCCATCTTCTCGGCACAAGCAAACCATTCGCCCCGCCCCAAAGCCGAAGCCTTCGCAAACTCTTCCTCTGTTCGCGCAATTTTCTTCATCCCGCCCTCGGCCGACACCCGGACAAAGTCCTCCAAGGACCCATCCGGCAGCAGAGGTAGCATAAACCTTCCCGCCATTTTTAGCGGAAAATTCTTCCTCACATACTGCCCGTGCTCGGCATGCTCCAACAGAAACAATCGTATTACACCAGCCCGATGGCTTTCAGCGGCCTCTTCTCTCTCCAGGTAGGCCCGCATTCCCACCGTTTCCCCCTCATCGACCAAACCCGGAAAAACACTCCCGTCCACCTCCACCGGAACCTCGCCAAAACTCCAAACTTCCCCGCCTGTCATCTCCCACTCCTCATTCGCCGCCGCCTCGCGTCTCGCACGTAGCTCGCCCGCCAACTTCTCCTTAATCGCCCGGACATCCTCGCCGAAGGCCATCACCTCATCCTTCTCATTCCGAACCCGCAGCTTAGGCCGCAAGTGAGGAGGCAGGCGGTCCGGCTCCAAACCTTCCAAGGAATTCCGCCCCACTTTCTCGCGCAAATACCCCAGCAAAGCCTCTTCTAAAATCTCCTGCGGCTCCCAGTTCTCCCACTCGGAAAGAAACCCCGATACTTTCTCCGCCACCGGCTGGCATTCGCGCCGCCAATCCTTTGGCAAACTCCGGATCAACAACTCCACCCGATCCTCCAGAATCCCCGGCACTCCCCAACCGCTTAAATAATCAGGAAATCTCGCCAATTCATCAATACCCACCTCAAAGGTCAACCCGTCATCATCCGACTCCAGATCACTGACATAATTCACCCGCCACTTGCGCCCCGCATGCTCCACCACATCAGGGAAAAGCCGTAATCGATCCTCGATCTCTTCCTCCCAAATGAGATCCGAAAATCGCACCATCAACTTCCCAGCCTCTTCCGGATTCTCGGTCAGCTTATAAAACTGGTTCGTAGTATTCGTTACCGCCGGCAGACGTTCAAAAAAGAAATCGTAAGCCGCAACCTCGTTCCAAAGATACCCGACCCGACGCAATTTTCGCTCCGCGCCCAAAATTGTCTCCTTCACCCAAGCAAGATTCTGCGTCACGAGGTTGTTTCCCCGCATCTTCCCATCCACCAAGGCTTCACGCACAAAAACCTCAAAAGCCATCTTGGGATTCACCCGTCCAAAGAAAACCCGCCGACCTTCCACCACTGTCAGCCCTCCTAGCACGACATCTTCCGTACCATAAACCGCGCCCTGCTGCTCATTCCAGTAAGGCGAGTGATACTTGCTTCGGCACAAATGAGGCACCACTTCCTCGACCCACTTCGGATCAATCTCGGCAACCTTCCGCGCCCAAAGTCGCGACGTTTCCACCAGCTCAAACCCCAACACCCAAAGCGCCCGCTTCGACTTAAAAAGCCCCGACCCCGGAAAGACCGCAAACTGTCGATTCCCCACACTATGGTAGGTCCGCTTCTCCTTATCCCAAACTCCAATCTGCCTCGGAATCCCCGTTAACACCGACTTATGAACCTCGGCATAAACATCCGCCGCCGTCTCAATCGCCTTGCCCTTCACTCCCTTCTTCCGAAACGAACGCCGCAATTCCGAATTGATCCCCAACCATTCCCTCACCCGGCGATAGCTCAAAAAGTGCTTCTCGCACCACCGACGCAATTGATTCGATTTCAATTTCCCGTTCTCCCCACGAAACTCTTGAATACCATTCCAAAGATTCAAAAAGACCCCAAAGTCCGACTTCTGATCAAGAAACTCCTTCTGCCTCTCATCCGCCCGTTCTTCCTTTCCCTGCGGCCGCTCCCGCACATCCATCGCGGATAAGCCCGAGACAATAATCAACACCTCTTCGAACACCCCGCGCCGCTCGCTCTCCACCAACATCCGACCCAATCGCGGGTCCAGCGGCAGCTTAGCCAACGTCCACCCTGTATCCGTCAACCGCGCCTCCGTCTTTTTCGCGACCGCGCCCACCTCCTCCAGTGTGTTCCACCCTTCATTCACCGCACGCGGTCCCGGAGGGTCGATAAAAGGAAACTCCCGCACGTCACCTAATTTCAGCGATAGCATTCGTAAAATCACCCCGCTTAAAGCACTGCGCCGAATCTCCGGATCAGTGAACTCCGAAGCCATCTCCAACATCTCTTCATCGTAAAGCTTCACACAGATGCCCTCGCGCACCCGACCGCATCGCCCCCGACGCTGCCGCGCACTCGCTTGCGAGATCATCTCGATCTGCAAGCTCTGCACCTGCCGCGCAGGACTAAATCGACTCACCCGCGCCATCCCACTATCCACCACCGATACAATCCCCGGAATGGTCAACGAAGTCTCCGCTACGTTCGTTGCCAAAAAGACCCGCCGCTTCCCGCTCGACTTAAAGATCCTCTCCTGCTCCGCCAACGAAAGTCGCGCAAAAACCGGCACCGCTTCCGTATTGAAGAAACCCTGGCCCTCAATCAAATCCGCACACTCGCGAATTTCCCGCTCCCCCGGTAAGAACACTAGGACATCGCCATCAGGGTCAAGATCCGTGACATACTCCACCCCGCGCACGACATGCTCGCGCAGGCTTTCGCTATCATACCCCGGCAAGAAAACATCCTCCACCGGAAAGGTCCGCCCCTCCACCTGCACCACCGGACACTTTCCAAAGAATTCCGAAAACCTTCCCGCATCCAGCGTCGCTGATGAGATCACGACCCGCAGATCCTTCCGCCGCTTCACCAGTCGCTTCAGATACCCCAAGAGGAAATCGATATTCAAAGACCGCTCGTGGGCCTCATCGATAATGATGGTATCATACTGCCGCATCTCCCGATCCCCCTGCGTCTCCGCCAGCAGGATCCCGTCCGTCATAAACTTCACCTTTGTTTCCTTTGAGCAAACCTCGGTGAAACGAACCTGCCAGCCGACCTCTTTTCCAATCTCCACCTTACACTCTTCCGCGACCCGGCGCGCCACCGAAGTCGCAGCCAATCGCCGCGGCTGGGTACACCCAATCCGCCCCTCGTGCCCCAATTCCCGAGCTAACTCCACCGCCATTTTTGGCAACTGCGTTGTCTTTCCCGACCCCGTTTCACCAACCACCACCACGACCTGCGAAGCCCTCATAGCCTCGAGAATTTCGTCTCTCCGCCGCGCAACCGGCAGGTCTGGATACCTAATATTCAGGAACCCTCTTTATCTCTCAATCTACGGAGTCACAAGACCTAGCCTATTCCTTTTTCTGGGTTTCTGCTAATCTTCTGCCAATTAAGATAAAATACTCTCGCAGACGTAAGATCTTTTGAGTGATCCTTCGAAATCTCAGCTAGTACAAGCACTTAGATCACCAAGGCCTTCCACGACTTCCCCGTGAAAACCCACAACAAGCCACCTCAAAGAAATATCTTCGGATCGACCAAAAGCTTCGAGCCGACAAAGTGCTTTCCGCCATTGCCGAACAGATCTTTAGTCACGCCAAAAGCGAACGGGTCCGATTTATCCGAAGCGAGTATTAAAAGAAGCTCATCCAAGGACTGATTCTTTTGGTAGCCGCAGCGGTGACCTTCATCGAATTCTGGTTTGGATTATCCTTCATTCCCAAAATCCTTCTTTATAGATGTTTTGCTGCCACTGCCTTCGGGCCCTCGAAACTTCTTGATGGAACCACCAGATTTTTCATGGCGGAAAAGAAGAACGATTCGGTTACCGATAAGATCTGAAACCAGTCACCGCCCTCCAAAGAACGCGTGACAAAAAAACTGGCTGGGCTACTTCCTCGAGAAGAGATGCTCGCCCAAGCCATTCAATTCATCATCGAGTCCGAGAAGCTCAAATCCATCGAACGCCAAACCTCTCCAGTGGGATTGTTGCGACGTGAAAATTCAGCCGAGCACAGCTGGACCCTCGCCCTCGCCGCCACTGTCCTTATCCCGGCAGTCGCACCAGATCTTGATCAGCTCCGCATTTTGCAAATGCTCATCATCCACGACCTTGTCGAGATCGATGCCGGAGACACCTTCTGCTACGGAGACCAAACTGGAAAAGTAGAACGCGAGCAGGAATCCGCCAAACGGCTTTTCGGAATTCTTTCCGCAGGCACCGGAAAAGAATTCCACCAGCTTTGGCGTGAATTCGAGGACAATAAAACCCCTGAAGCTTGCTTCGCAAACAGCTTGGACCGCCTCATGCCTCTCATCCAAAACTATCACAACAAGGGTGGGAGTTGGACCCGGCATGGAGTGACTTATGAGCAAGTCTATGATCGCAATCGTCAAATTCAGAACGGCCCGCCCGAACTCTGGAATTATACCGAGGCCCTCATCGAAGCGGCGGTGAACGAAGGTCTTCTGCCACGCGGTCCGGAAGCCAACACGAGCCCGAATTGATGTTTTTGGTCCTCACGATCTTCTCCATTTTCTCCGAGGTCGTTGTCGATTCCTATTTGGGGATGCGGGAATGGCTTCATATCAACGACTTTTCCGGGACCAAACGTCGCAAGCGCTATCTCGCCGAAGCTCCCGACTCCTTTAAAAGCGACGGAATCCCCGTCATTCTGGATGCCAGCAAGGACACCATGCTTCTTTACGCCGAGCATGGATTTTCGCTCAAAAATCGTGTCACTCAAAAGACCGGATCCGTCTCGCCAAAGGACCTCCGTCGCTTCGCACGACGCGGCATGAAAGGACTTCGCCGTCAGTCCCTCAAGCTGTCCCGAAAATAGCTTCTTGGCCATCCGCCGGAAGAGGAGAGCGCGCCCTCGAAAAAACTGGCACTTTCCACCCCATTCCTTCAGGGATTCTCCATGGCGAAATATTTCCTACACCGGAACAATGAAAACCATGGCCCTTATGATGAAGAGCAGATCCGGCAAATGCTCTCCGCTCAGCAAATCATGGGTGAGGAATTGATCTGCCTCGAAGGTGAATCGGAATGGGCCGCCCTCGCAACTCACCCACAAGCACCCCAAATTTAAGCGCCACTCACAGCCGCTCCGCAAAACCCCGCCGAAATTTTCCAGTAACCAAACATCGCCCTCGTCCGTCATAGCTCCATGGAACAATCGACCACGGTCTCTCCCGAATTGCTCACCCGCGTGCGGGTCGGCGATGAAGAGGCTTGGCGCCAGTTAGTCGATCTGCTCAACCCACTTGTCTCAAAAATTATCCGTAACCAAGTCCGCCGCACGATGGATCACGATGACATCGCGCAGGAAGCCTTTACCAAAATCTTCCTCAAACTGGATCAATTCGCTGGTAAACAGCCTTTCACCCATTGGGTTTCACGACTTACTGTCAACACTTGCTACGACTGGCTTCGCCGCCAAAAAGCTCGGCCACTTGTGACCTACTCCGATCTTGGCGAGACCCAGGCTGAAATCCTTGAAAAAAACCTCACTGGCCAATCCGGTGAAAACAAAGAAAGCCTTGCTGCCATGCGAGAGCTCCTCGACCGACTCATATCCACCCTCAAACCACGCGAGCAAATCGTCATCAGGCTGCTCGACCTTGAGGAAAAGAGCGTGCAGGATGTGTGCGATCTCACCGGTTGGGGAGACTCCAAAGTCAAGGTTACCGCCATGCGTGCCAGACGAAAACTCAGCGAACAGCTCAAAAAGCTCGAATCAGATCAGTAGTATGAATGACGAAGAAAATCCCTGGAAGCGCCTGGTCAAAGCTGCTCAAACCCCAGCAGCCGACGATCCCGTTGAACCTACTACCCGCATCAATATTAAGAGTCTTCGCGAAAGCGTCCAGTCGTTGCTTCTCGCATTTACTTGGCGTAAATGGTCGTTTCTCGCTGCGATTCTAGCCGCTCTTATTTTCCTCGTTCTCTTCATCCTCCGCGATGACCCACCCGCTCCGGAACCAATCATTCCCACCGAACCTCCAGCCGCTCCCAATACGCCATGAAACCAACTCTGCGCGATTACCTCACTATTCTCTTTGCCCTTCTCGTCATCTTCTCTTGTGGTATCGGAGTTGGGTTTCTCATCGGCGAGAAAGAAGGCCACCGAGAAGCTGAAAAGCCAAGGACGATCAAATCCGGCCACGATCACGAAGCGTGGGAGTATCAGACCATGGAGCGGCTTGAAAAGCTTCTTAAACTTGATCCATCCCAGCGTGATAAGGTTCTCGGCGAAGTTAAAACAACCTCTACCGAGATTGGAAAAGGCCGCGAAGATGCCCTTGCCGACCACTACCGTGCCATCCTAGGACTACACGACCGCATGCTCCCCCACCTCGAATCCAACCAGCAGAAGAAAATACAAAAAGATCGTAAAAGTCTGCAGCGCGCCATTAATCTACGGTTCAAATCGTTAAACGATTAATAGAGCCCGCCAGTTAAGACTTTTTCGGAGGTATCCCACGAAAAGTTCCTATTCTTAGCACCACCTTTCAATAAGTTTCGGATTATTGCCCTTCATATCGAAGCTCTGCCGCCTCAAAGGGTAAGATCAGATCTTAAAGGGAGATCGGGAAAACGAGTAAAAGTACTATCGACCTCGAGTAAGCAATAGCTGCAGCGGCTGGTAACGAAAAAATCCCAAGCCCTCCCAATGGTTGACGTCTTCCAACCTAAAAAATCCCCCCTGTAACGAATTGATGACAGACGCTAAAAAAAATCTCTTTTTTGTAACCGGCCATGAAATTGGCTCGTCGCTATTATCGGGACAACAAGTTTCACCCCTTTCCACTTTTTTAACGATACCATGAAAAACCTTGCAATGCTATCCCATCAAGACGAAGCTAGGGACTAGCGGTATAGGTTTAGACGGTTGATAAACCAAAAAGGGACCAGTTTTTAAGAATAATTTTCAAAGTTATGTCACGAATCTCCTTCATTCTTGCCGTCACTCTCCTCGTACTATCTGGATCGTTGGTCTTCTTAAAGACCTTCGATCGTCCGCAGGAGGCCCAAGAGACCTCCAAATTTGAGAAGACAAACAAGCAAAACTCAGGACGATTCACCCAAAATAGTTCATCGGAGAAAAACCAGAACCGCACGATTTCAATCCGTGAGAACGCTACACGAGTCTCTCTCCAAAAGCCTGCCACTGCCCGTCTCACATCTCGGGAACTAGTCAAAGTCAACCGAATCCTTTCTAGGACCAATCAGGATGTTCGCCAAACACTAGATGAATATTCCCGAAATTACGGCCTGACCAAAGAACAGCGGAAAGACATCTTTCCCTTCATTGTGGCACACCATGAGAACGCTCACCCCGCCATGATGGTAAACAACCAACCACTCGCCTCAGTCACCCCTGGGACTAGTCTCGAAGACAGTGTAGCTTCTTTCCTAACCTCTCCCCAGCAAGAAGCACTTGCCGAGGATCTTTCCGATCACCACGCTTGGTGGGAGGATGTAGTCGGTCAACTCGAAGACGATCTCGACAATGCCATCAGCAACGGGGAAATGGTGCCCGCTGAAGAAAATAGGCCTAGTATCGAAATGACAAGCGATGCGGCAGCTGGCAGCGGCGACGCGTCTGGTCATTCAGGGGGCAACCTATTCGATCTGCTGGGGCAATAAGTCGATTTTTTACCACCAGCTTTATAGCTTCCTGACCGATAAATAAAAAAAGCGTAAGAAAAGTTTTTTGTAACCTGACCTGCCAACCGCCCGTCAAGGATTTCAGAGCTGGACTTTCCAGCATCCCCCCCAAAAATTTTAACCAACCCACAGAGCCATAAAACTAAAAAACATCGTTATCGCAGGAACACTCCTCGGAAGCTTCTCGCTAGCCGAAGAGTCCGACAAGTCGTTTGGCGACGGAACACTCCCCGATTTTCTCCGGAATTATGACGTGAACCAAGACGGCGTAATCGACGAAGAAGAGCGCCAAGCTATCAACCAACTGCGTAAAGAGGCACGCACAAAGCATGCCTCTGCAATCGACACCGATTCTGACGGAAAGGTCTCTCCTGAAGAACGCAAAGCTGCTCAAGAAGCCATCCGGACAAAAATTTCCTCTCGGCGCGCAGAAGAATTTAGCGAAATCGCCGGCGACGATGGGCTTCTTTCCTATGACGAGTTTTCAGCTTTGCCGACTCTAAACCGCATCTCCGAGAAGCGAGTTGCCTCGATTTTTTCCCGTCTTGATGGTGATAATAGTGGTCAAGTAACTCTCGAAGAATTTAATCATCGCCTCCGCGGCCACGGCAACGGCAACGGCAACGGCAACGGCAACGGCAACGGCAACGGTCAGGACAACGGTAACGGTAACGGTAACGGTAACGGTCAGGACAACGGTAACGGTAACGGTCAAGAGAAGGCCTAAATTTTTTCAAATAAAGGTTTTCCGAGTATCTTGAGCATTGTGGGGTGCCTCATGCACTTTCCTTCAGAAGAACCTTAGGACAAACCGACTATCATAGTATGGCCAGACTTGGCCGCCTCTTGTAAGGCCTCATACTCAAACATAATTTTGTAAAGCCCCCTCTCAAAAACTTAGTAGATTAGACCCATCGTAAGAATCATTGCTTTATTTTCTCTCCTGATCTCAACGCTAAAGGGAGAAATTATTTACGAAACCGACTTCGATGACTTCGCCGCTGGCCTCAACAAATGGGCTGACGATGCCAGTTGGATTTCAAACGACGTCACCTCTGGAGCACAAGCCATCGAGGAGAATCTTCTCCCCGGACTCCTCAATGTCGCCACTCTTGGCTTTGAACGTCCCAATTCTGACCTGACCTTCGTCGGCCTGAACTTAGAACACGACCACGTTGCTACGGGGAAACCCATAATCGAAATCGATACCATTCTTGGCATCGAAGATTCCACCAATAATCAGCGGGATGATTTTTATATCAGTATCTACAATACTGGGGGAGATCGCCTAGCTTCTATTCGCTTTGATAATCAGGACCCCGACGCCGTGGATTCCCAATTTGGAATCTGGAGAGAAGATGGTGTTAACCAATTCGATACCCAACTCGACTTTATCCCCAGCGAATTATACAATTTAGTCGTCACAATAAACCTTAACGACAATACTTGGTCGGCGGATATTGACGGTATTCCGCTCTTTGAGAATTCACAATTTTCAAACACCGGAGAACCTGTAGACCTTGGCTTTATCGCCTACGAATGGGACCTGACGGCTGTCACCACTCTTCAACATGGCGACAACTTCCTTCTCGTGGCTGATATCCTTGTTGACGCTTCGGTAGACCCCTCTGACGTACAAGTCATCCCGGCGACGGTGACCCTGAATGACCTAGCGCAGACCTACGATGGGAGTCCGAAACCAGCAACAGTAACGACTGATCCTACCGGCCTGGCCGTGGCCATCACCTATGACGGGAGCAGCGTGCCCCCGACCAACGCTGGCAGCTACAATGTCGAAGCAACCGTAACGGATGTGAATTACGAAGGAACAGCAACCGGAATCTTAAACATTTCCCAAGCCAGTGCCAACGTGATACTCGGCGATCTCGCACAGACCTACGATGGAGACCCTAAGCTGGTAACGGCGACAACAAATCCTGCCGGCCTAGCCGTGACCATTACCTATGACGGGGGCAGCGTGCCTCCAACCGAGGCCGGTAGCTACGCAGTCGAAGCAACCATAACGGACGTAAATTACGCGGACTCAGTTGCGGGCATACTCGTGGTTGCTCAGGCCATTTCGACCGTAACCCTAGAATTCAAATTTGAACCTTCCGGTCAAATATCTCTAATTTGGCAAACGTCGGTTGGTTGGACCGACCAAGTCCAGTATTCTGAAGATCTCATCACTTGGTTCAGTGACCTTCCCAACTCTACCTTCACGAGCGACAATTCTCCCGGCGCAACTACCTTTTTACCAGAAAACGATCCGACTACTCATCGTAGATTTTACCGGATCAGGCGCACTCAATCTCCCTAAGCTGCGAAATATACGGTCGCGGTAAGGACTCGGATTACCCCGAGCCACATACACAGATACCAGCATACGTCACTCTATCGTACCAAGAATCGTTAGCGGCAAAGAAGCACTATTTTATATTCTAAATACAGATAGAAGATTTCCTTCTGGAGCCATTTTACCGTGTTGTGGATCATTCCTTACTGATAGCCAATCCATGACCTTCATGGTTTGGCGTTTTCTTTGTGCAAACCGCACGCAATGATTTAGGATCCCTTCCGCGATGATCGATCTTGTTCTCAACGAAGACATTCACCAGCGCGTCATTGTCGAGATGCTTCCCCGCGCCAAGCGATTCCTCTGGATCGTCACCGCCGATTTAAAAGATCTCCACGTGAAAAAGGGACGGCGCTTCATTCCTCTTTTAGAAGTGATGTCGGACCTTGTCCAAAATGGTATTGCAGTCCGACTTTTCCACGCCAAGGAACCGGGACCGCGATTTCGAGAAGACTACGATCGCTACCCGGCCCTGATCGAGAGCGATCTCTTCGAGCGGATTCTCTGCCCGCGGATTCACACCAAGGCCGTGATTGTAGACGGCCGCGAAGCATTCATCGGATCAGCGAACCTCACCGGAGCAGGACTAGGCGCAAAAAGCCCACTCCGACGCAACTTTGAAGCGGGATTTGTCACCGATGAGGCAAAACACCTCGAACCACTGCTGGAGTGGGTGGATACCCTCTACCTCGGAGATTTCTGTCTCAAGTGCCAACGCCGATCCACTTGCCCGGACCCGATTGGATAATCTTTTGGATAGCGCGGAGGGGGTGACGTCTAACCTCCCATGTTTCTGTTCCGTCTATTCCTCGCTTTTCTACTAGGCAACTTTGCTCAAGCGGAAGTCGTCACTCTGATCGGGCTGTAATTAAAATTGGAGAATAACGCACCGGTTACGCGAAATTAAATGGCCCTCGAGTCAATGGGTTTCCCGGCACCAGTAACCACCTGGGTACCGAAAAACGTTCTCCACAAAGCGAGTAAGGGCAAGACCTCCAGGTCCGGCCACCCCTGATGTGTCTGAATTCATTCCGGAATCGAGTGAATCGAAGTCAAAATCTATCAAACTACTACTGGAATTAGCACTCAAGCCAACCAGCAAAGGACTCATGGTGGCAATGGATCAGAGAATGAATTGATATTTCATAGGAATGGAGGCCAACAATTTGAGCCCAAGGCTTCCACTGGGCGATCAAAGACAGAGAACAGGTATCGGGAAAGATCACTGCGCTGGTAAGACCAATCTAAATACCGCTCCCTGCCCAACTTTACTTTCCACGGCAATAGTACCCCCATGGGCCTCCACAATTGCTTTGGTGATCGGGAGTCCGAGGCCCGTTCCGTTCCGGCCCTTCCGCGTTCGAGCCCTGTTTACCTGGAAAAATCGCTCAAAGACATGTTCAAGCGACTCTACATCCATTCCAAGGCCGGTGTCGCGCACCGACCAGTGGGCTTCCTCTCCAACCTTCTTCAATCCCACCAAAATTTCACCCCTTTCGTGATTATATTTCACCGCATTGCTCAACAGGTTCAGGAGGGCCTGCCGCATCTTCTGCGAATCAAATTCAGCCTTCACTGACTCTAGATCGCACTCGACTTTAATCTCACGCTCATCGGCCAGCGGCGCAATCATCTTCAACACCTCACGAGTCAAATCCTCGAAATTTCCGGGCTCCAGACGAAGGTTAAATTCTCCCGAATCCACTTTGGAAAGCTCAAGCAAGCCGTCGGTCAAAGTCCGCATATGCTGCGCCGAATCCATGCACGTTTGCAAGGCGTCCTGATACTTCTCGATAGACCGCTCCTTGCTAAGCGCAAACTGGCTCTTGGCGAGAATCACCGAGATCGGAGTGCGCATCTCGTGAGAGGCATCTGCCGTAAATCGAACCTGATGCTCGAAGGATGTTTCCAATTTATCAAAAGTCTCGTTGAGCACATTAGAGAGCTGGCCCAACTCGCTTCCGCTCTCGCTGATCATAATCCGCTCCGAAAGATCTCCCTCTGCAATCCGGTGAGCAACTCCACTGATCGTCTCGATCGGCTTCAGCGATCTTCCGATCAACAACCAACCCACCAAAAAACCACCACCAACAATGAGAAATCCAATTCCGATCAGCTTCGTTTCCAGCTTCGAGAGCTCGGCTTCAGTCGGCTCCACCGAGGCACCCACCAACAAGAAGCCACCATTTGGACTGGCATGAATAATTTCCCGGTAACCTTCCACTGTTCTTTTCGAAACACGATTCCTTCCCCGGGGAACCTCATCCGGAAAAGGCCTCGGTTCTTCCGGCGAATTCTTCGAAATATAAGAGGCCTCGCCATCCGAATCCCAACGAATCACAAAGATGTCATCTTCGGCGAGCTCCTCCACCATTTCATCGAGGGTTGGACCCCGCTCCTCCCTATCTTCGAGGCGGCCGCCCCCACGCGAACTACGGCGGCCGCGGCCTTCCGGACCCGAGCCCGGACGAAGTCCACCCTCAAAGTTGTCACCAAATTCATCCAACGGATCCGGCCTCGGCAATCTCCGGTTACGTGGTGGAGGTTCGAGTCGCCTCTCCATTCTCGGAAGAAGCCGTGTGATCGGATTACTCAGCCCGCGATCAAGAACCTGATATTTGATCTCACGTTGATTACGATAAAACGCCACCAGCAAGGCTACGATAATTACCGCCAAAAGAAGGAGATACCAAAGCTGAATACGCCAGCGAATCGATTGCGGAAAAATCATCATCTAGGTTGATTCAACAATGTAACCCTGGCCACGCCGCGTCTTAATAAAATTCTTTCCAAATTTTTGGCGCAGCTTGTAAACGTAAACATCGAGCATGTTCGACATCGACTCGTCATTCTCATCAAAAAGATGGTCGTATAAAAAATCACGCGAAACGACTTCATCTCGATGCTTGATCATTAACTCAGCCATTGCAAATTCCCGGGCTGTTACCTCCACCTCTTTGTTACCCTGACGCAAGATCTTAGCCGTCGTATTGATCGTAACATTACCAACGGTGATCTCAGGTCGGTGGTCGCCACCCTTCCTCCGCATCACCGCACGCACGCGCGCCACCAGCTCTGCAAGATCAAACGGTTTCGCCAAATAATCGTCCGCTCCGTGATTCAACCCCTTCACTTTATGATGCACTTGATCGAGAGCAGTTAACATCAGAACCGGCGTCTGCTTCTCCTGGCGCAACTTTGCCAACACCTCCCAACCATCCAGCACCGGCATCATGACATCCAGCACCACGATATCGTAATCCCAATTTAGCGCCTTGTAGAGACCTTCCTCGCCATCCGAAGATTCATCCACCGCAAACGATTCCTCCCGAAGCGTCTCCGCCACAACTTCCCGTAAATCATCCTGATCTTCGACCACAAGCACTCTCATCTCCTCGCTAGGCTAACGCTTGAAACCTGAATAGAAAATGAACAATCACCTCCAGATTTTCCGTATTGAATCTTCCAACTTGACCCCCGCCACCACTTGTCGTCACCTTAACCTGTGAATCAAATCCATGCCTGGGAACCTACCTCAGCCTAAAATCGCTCTCGCTCTGATTGCGAGCAGCCTTTGGGCACATGGCGAGGAACAAAAAAGAATCGAATTCTTTGAGACTCACATTCGCCCACTTTTCGTCGAGCACTGTTACGAATGTCACTCGACTGACGCCAAAAAGCTGAAGGCCAACCTCTTCCTCGACTCCCGAGCCGGATGGCAATCCGGTGGCGACTCCGGCCCCGCCATCGTCCCGGGAAAACCCGAGGATTCCCTTCTCTTCAACGCTGTATCCCACATAAACAGCGACCTCGAAATGCCACCCAAAAATCGGCTTCCCGAGGAAGCAATCAGGCATCTCAAATCGTGGATCACGATGGGAGCTCCTGATCCCCGCGAAGGCGAAGTTAAAGAATCCGCTCCTAAGATTGACCTCAACAAAGGTCGTCAATTTTGGTCTTTCCAACCACCTCTCGCCCCCCCGATTCCAAAGGTCAGCGACACCGCCTGGCCCACCAACAGTATTGATCACTTCATTCTCGCACGTCTCGAATCCCAAAATGTCACTCCTTCCAAGGACGCTTCAAAAGCCACTCTCCTCCGCCGCGTTTACTTCGACCTCATCGGCTTGCCTCCTTCGCCCGATGAATTGAAGGTGTTCCTTCAAGATCAAACTCCGGAAGCATTTGAAACTGTCATCGACGACCTCCTCGCCCGCACGGAATTCGGAGAGCGATGGGGGCGTCACTGGCTCGACGTCACTCGTTTTGCCGAATCTTCCGGCGGCGGCCGTTCCCTCGTTTTCCCCGATGCCTGGCGATTTCGAGACTACGTCATCGAGTCATTCAACCAAGACAAGCCCTACCATCAACTTGTTCGCGAGCACCTCGCGGGCGACCTCCTTCCTCATTCATCCCCTACCCAACGAAACTCCCAACTCATCGGTTCCGGATACCTTGTCCTCGGCGCTCTCAACTACGAACTGCAAGATCACGCACTTCTCAAAATGGAATTCGTCGACGAGCAAATCGACGCCGTTGGTCGCACCTTTCTCGGGATGACTCTCGGCTGTGCCCGCTGCCATGATCACAAGTTCGATCCCATCCCAGCCTCCGACTATTATGCCCTCGCCGGGATCTTCCAGAGCACCCGCTCCATGGGGAAAGACAGCGCCGCTTCCGGAGTTACTTCCTTCGCCACAACTCCCCTCGAAATCACTAACAACGAAGAAATCCAACAAACCAATAGTTCGCTCGCTTCCCTGCAAAAGCAGATCACCGAGCTCAAAAACGTCATCGCAAAAACTCCCCCTGCCATCACATTTGATCCAAACCAGCTTCCTGGTATTATCATCGATTCAACGGTAGCAAAATTGACCGGGCAATGGCAATCATCCACCCACACAAAGCCGTGGATCGGAAAAAGCTATCTTCATGACCAAAACACCGGCAAAGGAGAAAAAAAAGCTATCTTCACCACCGCTCTTCCCACGACCAAGGACTATGAAGTCCTCATCGCTTACAGTGGAACAAGTAACCGGGCAAAAAATGTTCCCGTCACCATCCGTCATGCGAAGGGCGAGACAAGAATCATCATCGATCAATCAAAACCAGCCCCCATTCGAGGTTGCTTTTTGAGCGTTGGAACTTTCCCCTTTTCGAAAAAACAGCCCGCTTCTGTCACCATCTCAACCGAAGAAACAACAGCATACGTTCTCGCCGATGCCGTTGCCTTTCTTGATCCGAACTCCGCCAAACCCAATCCTGCTCCCAGGGTCGAAAAGAGTTCCACAGACCACCTCAAGGAACTGGAGAGCCAACACAAGGCGCTCACTGCGAAACTGCAGAAGCTTCAACCTGTCACCATGGCACCGACTGAGGCCGACACCATTGCCGACGGACACATTCACATCCGCGGACAAGTCCGAAACAAGGGCGCCAAAGTCCCTCGTGGTTTCATCACCGTCGCCACCAAACTAGGAGCAACCACCCATATCCCCGCCGATCATTCCGGCAGGCTCGAACTCGCTAAATGGATCGCCGATCCACAAAACCCGCTCACCTCCCGGGTCATGGCCAATCGTATTTGGAAATATCTCCTCGGCGAAGGCATCGTTCGCACCGTCGATAACTTCGGCAAGACCGGAGAACTCCCGAGCCATCCCAAACTCCTCGACCATCTCGCCCTGCAATTCACCGACAACAATTGGTCGGTCAAATCTCTCATCCGCGAAATCGTCCTCAGCCGGACCTACCGGCTTTCCTCAAAAACCACTCACGAAAAAGATCCCGAAAACCGCCTCTTTGGCCACGCCAACCGCAAACGACTCGAGGCCGAAGCCATTCGCGACACCGTGCTTCGCATCAGCGGACAATTCGACCCCGCCCGGGGTGGCCTCACCATCCGCAAAGCCGGACAATACGATCTCAACTACGAGTTTAACTCCAATCGTCGCAGCGTCTACGTACCTTGGTTTCGCAACTCCATGCTCCCTATCTTCGAAGTCTTCGACGCTCCAAATCCCAACCTCGTCGTCGGCCGACGCACCACCACCAACCTCCCCACCCAAGCGCTCTTCCTCATGAACAGCCCCTTCATCCGGGAGCAATCGCAACTCACCGCTCAAAAACTCCTCCAGGAAAAATCCAACATTCAAGACATCTACCAACTCATTCTCTCCCGCCCGCCCTCCGAAAGCGAACTCACCACCACCCAAGCCTTCCTCGCCAGCTTCCCTGCCAACCAAGAAATCGAAGCTTGGACCCAACTCACCCAAACCCTCTTCGCCACCGTCGACTTCCGCTTCCTCGACTAAGGCAATCAAGCCACCAAACCCTCTGCGGCTCCGCTTCTCTGCGTGAGACCTCAGCTCGAACAAGCTTTCCATATGCTCAACCGCCGCCAACTCCTAAAATCATCCAGCTGTGGCTTCGGATCCCTCGCGCTTTCTTCCCTCCTCGGTCAGGGCACAACCAACCCTCTATCACCACAAGCGCCCATCCTTCCGGCCCGGGCCAAGCGTATCATCTTCCTCTTCATGGCCGGTGGCCCCTCTCACGTTGATTCCTTCGATTACAAACCCGAGCTCGTCAAACGGGACGGCCAAACCTTCGACTTTGTTGGCGTCCGCAAAACCACCTTCGGAAAAAAAAGCCAACGCAAACTCCTCAAACCCCTCTGGGATTTCAAGCAACACGGCCAATCCGGTCGCTGGGTCAGCACCCTTTTTCCTCACATCGCCAGGCACGTCGATGACCTCTGCTTCATTCACTCCATGCACACCGAAGGAGTGGCGCACGGCCCCTCGACCCTCTTCCTCCACACCGGCGCCACCAACCTCGTTCGCCCCTCCATAGGCAGCTGGGTCACCTATGGCCTCGGTTCCGAAAACGAAAACCTTCCCGGCTTCGTCACCATCATGCCTTCAGCCAGCAAAGGCGGCCCGCGCAACTATTCCAACGCGTTCCTTCCCGCCATTCATCAGGGGACCTGTATTGGCCGCGCCGGACTCCCCGCTTCCAAAGCCACCATCCGGAACCTCAACAATCCTCACCTCCCTCTGAATGCCCAGTCGAAGCAATTCGACTTCCTTCAACAACTCAACCGACAGCAAGCCCAGTCTAAAAACGACCAAAACCTCAACGCCGCCATCGACTCCTTCGACCTCGCCTTCCGCATGCAGATGAATGCCCCTGACATTCTCGATCTCTCGGAAGAATCCGAAGCCACCAAATCGATGTATGGTATCGGCGAAACAGCGACCGACGACTACGGGCGTCAGTGCCTCATGGCCCGCCGCCTCGCCGAACGCGGAGTCCGTTTCATTCAAGTCAACTACTCCGACGAATCGGTTAACCCACGTTGGGATCAGCATTCCAACATGCCCAAGCACAAGGTCCACGCTCACGCCACCGACCAACCAGTCGCCGGACTCCTGCAGGACCTCAAACAACGTGGTCTTCTTGAGGACACCCTTGTTTGGTGGGGCGGAGAATTCGGACGTACACCATTTTCGCAAGGCAAGGACGGTCGTGACCATAACCCCCGCGGCTTTACCACCTGGCTCGCTGGTGGTGGAACCAAACCCGGCTACGCCCACGGAGCAACGGATGAAGTGGGCGACACCGCGGTCACTGATCGCCTCCACATGCACGACCTTCACGCCACAATGCTTCACCTTCTTGGACTCGACCACGAACGCCTCACATACAACTACGCAGGTCGCAACTTCCGTCTCACCGACGTCGCCGGAAACGTGGAACATGGCATCATAGCCTGACAACTTGCACCACGAGCTGTGCTGCTAATTTTCCCGCTCACGCTTTCTCTACTTGTGAGCAAGTTAATGATCCTTTGATGACCGGCACTTAAAATAGTAGTTCGATTCTCAGCGTGGGCTGGGCCTTTGAGTCGGTCAGAACAATCATTGCCCTTAGTTTCGAGGACAAATGGGGTAGCAGTTAATTAACTGGGGTCAGCTTGAAGGACTTCACGGCCACGCCATACTGTGGCGGGAAGTCACGGAAGAGGCGAATGACGTTTCTTCCCGTTTTAAGATTCACGGTGATGGGTTGTGACTGCTTCCAGCTTCCCTCGGTGAAGGGCAAGGCCAGCGCGGCGGCTTCTTCAGCATCGTTCACCGCAACCTTGATTTGCTGATCATAGTTGGCGGTCACCACTTCGGCGATAAGAGCATATTTACCCGAACGCGGAACTCTCACTTCATACTCCATTTTCGAAGTCGTCCCCTGACTCGGCCCGGTAGGATCCTCCTTGGGGCTCTTGGCATAATATGTCTTGGAATAAGTATCAGAAACCCGCTCGTTGACGTTTCCATAAATGTCGTAGAGACCAAACTGATTGGGCTTTTTCCTCCCAACAGGGTGTGACTTGCCTCCGGCATTGCCCTTGAACCATGCATAGTCACCGAGACGGGAGTCATCGTCACCGAAGAACCACTTGGTATCGTGTCCGCCACGGCTGGCGTATTCCCACTCGGCTTCAGTCGGAAGCCGCACTTCAAATCCCACCTTTTGAGCGGCCTTAGCGCAAAAATCCTTCGCGTCATCAACACCGATATTATCAACCGGGCAATTGTCCTCCCTGGTCGATCTACTTGGAGCCAATCCGGTGATGGCGAGATACTGCTCCTGGGTGACTTCATATTTGCCCAAATAAAATCCCCTGGTGAGCGTCACCGGATGCCTGGGAACCTCGACGCATTCGAATCGTCCGTCCGTTTTTCTCTCTCCACCCATGGTGAACTTTCCCGGTCTGATGTAGACCATTTCCATCTTCACGCCATTGCCCAGATCAAGTGTGACCTCTTTGGTCGCCTTGTTTCCCGGAGGAGTCATTGCTGCGCGAAAGCCCCAGTTTGAATACTTGCCATAACCACCACTGAGCATCCGGGATCCAGAACTACACGCCGTTGCATCACCCTTCCAAGTACCACCGCGCACGATCGTCGTCCCCTTCGGAAAGAAGCGTGGCAGGAAGACCTGTAAGCCTCCACCAAAGCTCTTCATCGCTGAAACATCGCGGGTGTTTCCCTTTGGCATGGAATAGGCCGCCGCTGGAATCAAGACAGAGCCATCTGGATTCACGACGATCTTCTTATCATCTTCAGTGACTTCGGAAGCCATGATTTTCTCAGCCACGGTTGGTTGATCGGCCTCACCCAACTCCTCTCCGAGGGCGTCCAAGGTCTCCGCTTTCGATTCTTTGATGATCTTGGCCTGCGTGCGCAGAGCGAGCGTATTCCAAACTCCGGACTCACCCTGGTCTTCTCCATAAATTCGCTTCTCTCCCAGAACATCTCCAAACCACTGCGCTCTTTTTACTTTCAAAAACTCCTCCGGGTTCACGCGCGCTTGGGTCGTAGCCAGAAAATTACGATCCTTATTGTAGCGCCCCTTGGTCCAGCCACCTCCCCAGCCACCTCCGAGATTAACAACCCAACCTTTCGGAGTCCAGTGAGCCAAAGCGGCATGCCCACGACTCGGCCGAGCCGTGGTGGGAATACCAAAAGCCCGCAAAATGAAGCGTCCAATAAAGGCCCGACGACCACATACACCGCCGTTCATGAGAATGTTCTGATAGAACTGCAACTCAGGACGATCATACTTCACGTCTCCCGAACCATACTTCACATCGGAAGTCACCAGCCCAACATAGCGCCAGCCATAGTTCTCATTGTAGATATGATTCGGACGATAGTTCCGCAACATCTCGCGTCCCCAGGTGAGAGTTTCGTTCGGCTCTTCACCATCAACCACCATGCGAAGATCCCAGGTCGTTAGCTTATCGAAAGCGGGATCGAGTTCGCCAGCCTCCAGCGCTTTCTCATAATGAAGATAGCGCTTCACTGGATCGACAAATTCCGGAGCATTGGTAAGAGCCACCGGATTCCGCTGCTGAATAGGCGCTGCGTGTTCCAAACTGATTGCCAAGGCCAGTCGTCGGAGAACTCCGCTTGAGGCCTTCTTACTCGTCTTGTGAATGTCAGACAAGATCTTCGCCGCTTGTCCATACTGTGCCGGGCCAAATCCATTTCCCTGCTGTGGAGCTTTTGCGCCATCAGCCACCAGCATCGCCTTCATGAGCTCAGGCTCGTTCAAGAGTGAATTGACCAACATGGATTGTTCTTTCCCTTGCCCGGCAAACTCGGCTAAACCCGCGGGTGTCGCCTCGTGAAGAACCACAAAGGTCACCAGCTTATCATCGAGTTCTTCACTACAGATCAACTTTTCAATCTGATCCGCATCCGAGCCATTGGGAATCCTAGCCGTTAGCTCTTTCCGCAATTTCTCCATGATTCCCTGATATTGAGCAACAGAATCTCCGGAGGCCACTACCGGCAGGCAAGCGATTACGGCGATGAAGGCGCTTAAAAAACGTTTGGTATTCATAATTTTATTAATTTGCCAAATCACATCTCCAAAATATGCCACTCTTTGGCAATTGCTCCTTTATGAAAAACCTGACTCTAATCAATCAAATTGCCTAAAGGTGTGTGCTGAGGACCTATCCAATCTCTCCCAGCTTGCAATCTGGTTGCCAGCGAAAACGTTCCAGATCGATGTGTCCATTGCGAAACTCGATTGCCTCTTCTTCCAACATCGATCGCTGTACATTCTCGCAACCAGATTCACTGCGCTGGCTAATTTCTCCCTTCGCTTTCACGACGCGATGCCATGGCAACGGCGACCCTTCCGGTAAGTCGTGCAAAGCATAACCGACCTGGCGCGCATGCCTTGGGACACCAGCCGTCCCCGCGACCTGCCCATGGGTCACAACGTGTCCATGTGGGACTTTGGCGACGACCGCAAAAATTCGAGCTCGAATTTCACTCATGGATGCGGCTGCCGATCACTTTCCTTGCAAAAGCTCGACCATCGCCTTCCCCATCCCCTCGCCAACATTCATATAGGTCTCGGGATTACCACCGTAGTGACCATTGGCACCGCCTCCCTTTGAGACAGGTTTCGAATAGAACACTGCTGCTTCCTCTTTGAATTCCGGGAGAGCGGCGAAACTAAACATCTTTTTAGATAAGGTTGCGCTCTTGTCATGTTCACCCAATGTGGCGCACACAAACTTGGCGTTTGGAGCATTAAAATCTTTTTTCAAATCGTTGAACAGAAAAGCCAGATTCTTGTCGTAATTCTCGACACTCCCCTTGCCTTCAGCAGCTCCCTGCCACCAGAAAAATCCGGCAACCTCGTATTCTTTAGCGCCAGGATAATAGGTAGATAAATTTTTAAGAGCATTTTGAGCAGCACCTACGTCCTGATCGTACTGAAGACCTGCATACCAGCCATTTGCCTTCTTTACCTCTTCACTGACTCTCCGATTCGAACTCTCCGAGTCCCCTTGGTATGATTTACCGTCAGCTCCAGTCCCTACCGCACTCGGTGGTAGTAAGTCCCAACCCAAAGCACGATTGCCCACACAGGATTTCAAAATCAAGACAGGCGCATCAAGAACCTCTCCCAGATAATTCCCGATCCCTATTTCCGGGCCAAACTTTCCACCACCATTGCCATTTTCAGCTGTTAACCAATCGTTGTGGCGTAATTTCGCCATACAGAAAAATGTATTACGAACATCTTTTCGCACGTTCCACTCACCGGTATCATCAACAAGGTACGGGTATTTTTCAGCAGCGATCCCTTTCAATTGACCAGCATTCCCAAAGCCAAGCATGTTCGACTGCCCCATCATGATAAATACCTGTACGGGCTTGCTCATGTCCGCTTCCTTGCCATCGGGATCCGGAAGCTCATCGGGCAATTCACCCATCTTGGTTGAACTTCCTCCGAGGCTTCGACTTCCATTTTTCTTCAACCAGGCGATATCCTCCTCGGAGAGCTTATCTTGTGTGAACGTCAGCTTCCTGCGATTCTTAAGGACGACGGTCACCTTACCGGAATCGGCATCAAAGGCTTGTAGTTCGCCTTCAAAGGTCCGTTCACCATCGGAGCTGGTCCAGGTGCGGGCTTCGGCTACAGGAAGAAGAAATCCCATTCCAAGAACGAGAGAAAGTAGAGTTGGTTTCATGATTTTTTGGGATGTGGTTGATCAGCTGTTGCTCGACTCACTGGTAGTCCGGCTCATCAGGCGATGCCACCTGCGTGAAGCCTTACGAGCAATTATCGATAAAGCATTCACCAAATCAACGTCTCAAGCATCACTCACCTTCCCATTGATGGGCAGGTGGATGAATACAAATCACTTCTTCGATCTTCCGTTCGGAGTGCTCGACGGAGTCCCGGATTTTTTCCCCTCGATCGACTTCATCAGCGCCTTGAGTTCGGCGACTTTTTCAGGGAATTTTTCCGCCAGATTGTTCTGCTCACCGAGATCAGCTTCGAGATCATAAAGCTCCTCCGCTTTCACCCGATCCTCCTCAACGGCATACCCGTGGAAATAGGCATCGGCTTTGAGATACTTCCATTTTCCTTTCCGCACCCCGGCATTGTTGAAGTAAAAAAAATCCCGCCCCGTATCGCGCTTGCCAAGGAGGAGATCGCTTTGGTCGATCCCGTCAATGAGCCGATCCTCGGGAATTTCAAAACCACAAAGATTCGCGAAAGTCGGCATGAAATCGACAGAGGCAAAAATCGCACTCGACTCGCGCCCTGCGGGAACCTTACCCGGCCAACGCACGATGCATGGCAGACGGTAACCACCCTCGTAGCACGATCCCTTGCCATTGCGCAGCGGACCGGAATCGCCCCAGAAGATCGAGTCTTTCGGATGACCTTTTTTACTCTTGGTATACTTGTCCTGATTCCAAGGTCCGTTATCGCTCGTGTAAATAACGAGAGTATTCTCACTGAGTTTCAATTCATCGAGTGTATCGAGAAGCCGGCCGGTTTCGTAGTCAAACTCTTCGACAACATCACCGTAAAGCCCGCCTTTTGATTTCCCGCGAAAGCGATCCGAGGCATCGATAATGGTGTGCATCATGGTGTGGGCGAGATAGAGGACGAAGGGTTTTTCAGGATCCCGCTTCTCCTTGAGCCAGGCAATCGACTTGTCGGTGTAAAGAGTAGTGAGCTCGCCCATGTCACGGCCCGTTCCAGCCGCTTCGTTGTTCTCGTGAAACTTCACTCCCCCACCATCATTGGCACCCAACGGACCGAAATAATAGTCGAAGCCCTGCGCGTTTGGCATGCGTTCGATGATTGCCTTCCGATTGGAAACATCCCACTTGCCAACGCAAGCGCTCTGATAGCCCGCTTTCTGCATCAATTCCGCCCAGGTCACTTCACTGCCCGGCATCCCCCATCCTTTGCTGCGAAGCGGTTGCCGACCGGTTAAGAGAGCCGAGCGGGAGGGCCCGCACACTGTTTGAGAGTAGAAGGAAGTGAACCTAGTTCCTTCCTTCGCAAGCTGGTCAAGACGCGATGTTTTATTCGTCGGACTCCCGTAACTGCCAAGGTCACCGTATCCCTGATCATCAGTAAAAATGATGAGGATGTTTGGTTTTTCGGCAGCCCAAAGGGAACCTGCAAGAGCAGCGGACATTAGGATCTGCGGGAGCAAAAGGAGTCGAAAATTCATTGTCCCACAGGCTTACTTTTCCATCAATTCAGCCATAGCCTTGGCGAAGGAATCACCAAGTCTCACAAAGAAGGTGCCACTTCCCAGGTAGTGGTATGGACGATCACTGCCGACGGTGTCCCACTCGTGGTAATGCTTGGGCCAACCCTTGCTGAAAATCTCATGGGAGAAATTTGAGTAGTCCTTGTAGCTCTCTACCGACACAACATTACCCTTGAACTCGGGAGCCTTGGCCGCCTCCCGCTGACCAAGAGATACCGCATTTTCACCAACCTTCTCGGCCGTTCTTCCCGTTCCGAGGACTCCAATGACGAAGGGCATTTTGGGCACCTTGTATTCCTTACGCACATCTTTGATGAAGGAAATCATGTTGTCTTTGTAGTTGTCGCGGAATTCGTCCGAAAACTGATCGTTGTATCCCTGGAACCAAACAAAGCCCGCAATCTCGTAACCAGCATCAGCATCGTAGGCCGGATGGTTCTCCTTAAGGTTATCGAGAACGTTGCGAATCGAGTCATTCATCATCCGGTAGTTGAGCCCGGCATTCTTCTTGATCTCGTCAGCTTTCCCGCCGGCCTTTTCCTTTTCATTCAACTCATAAGGACCAGCAGAAGGCGGGCGGAAATTGTAGTTGATCGACTTACCTCCCCAAGACGTCTTGATGAGCAGAATGGGGCCATCGATTTCCTCTGCCATCGAAAGGCCAAAGCCAAATTCAGGGCCCAGCTTTTTACCGCCACCACCGTATCCCACACCAAGCTTGCCTGCCTTCTTGCTGCCGTCGGCAATCGAATTGATATAGACCCGTTCCGACACCACACACGCCGAAGCGACCTTGCTCTTGTAAGCTTCGTGAGCATCTTTGAGCGTCTTAATCTTTGCTTCCAATGCCACCTTCTCAGGCCCATCTTCCATCTTCTTGACCTTGTCAAATGAGATGCCCCCACCGAGCCCGTCGAGCTTCCGGGCCTGTGTCAACTGCTCAGCAAGAGTCTCTTTCGAAATCCCGCTCCCTTGCTTGAATACCAATTTGGCAAGCGCTTCGTCGCGGGGATCTCCCGATTGATAAAGAGTCGCGATCGTATGGGGATTCGCGTGACCCACCGTGTTCGATTGCCCCGCAAGGATGAAGATTTTCAACTTCTCCGCCCCCACCGCCGGGCTGGTGATCGACATCATTGCGACTGCCATGGTCAACACGGCCCTCTGTTTGCTTAAGATACTTTTCATGATTATTCAAAAAATTGGTCTCAATGAGATACTCCGCATCCTCAGTCTTCTTAGCAGAAAAGCGTGACCTCGAGAGCTTTCCCTCACCCGCTTGATCAAATCCGAAAAAAGACCTGACGGCGATACATCCAGAAAAGGATCAGCCAGAAGGTGGCAAGCAAAGTCACTACAGGATTGATACCTCAATCTTTGTCCAGCTCCTTACCGGTAAATCTGTGAAGGACTACGAAAAAACTGTCGCTACGCCAATTCCCTCAAACGTCCCAACAAGTGCTCAAGATCACACAGACTTGTCGTCGGATTCATGATCGTAATCCGTAACCATGTCGCCCCCCGCAATTGCGTTTGCACGATGTAAAACTCCCCGGAACGAAGCAACTGATCGCGCAGTCGACGGTTGAGGGCATCGACATCATCGCACGTCGCAGGTTTGTGTCGAAAGCAGAGGATGTTGACTTCCGGTTCTGTCGCGATTTCGAAATCATCCGCATCATCGAGCATCGCCGCGAACTGCTGGGTTCGCTCAATGAGTAAGTCGACGTGGTCTCCGAACATTCGTGTCCCGTAGGTCTGCAGCATCGTAAATGCCGTCACCCCAAGACCTCGCTTGGTGCATTCCAGCGTGCGGCGACCGACGTCAGACCACTCAATCCCGGGATCGGGGGATTCGAACAAGTAGCTCGCCTCCTGCGCGAACGATTCATACGAACGACGACCTTCCCGAAACAGCACCGCAGTCACCAGCGCAGGCATCAGCGCGAGTTTATGCAAATCCCAAACGACCGAATCAGCATGCTCGATACCAGCCAAACGACCGCCGTGCTTCTCGCTAAATGCGAGTGATGCTCCGTGCGCACCGTCCACATGGAGCCAGAGCTCGTTCTCTTTGCAAAATTCGGCAACCTCTTCCAAAGGATCGAAGCTGCCGGTCGCGGTGGTACAACTACTGGCAACAACCGCGAGCACCCGACGTCCTTGTTGTTCGGCAAGGTCGTACCCTGCGCGTAACGCTTTCTTAGTGATGCGGAATTTGTCGTCAGTAGCGATGGGGATCGCACCGCCAGCTCCCCACCCCATAATCTGCACCGCACGCGCGATACAGTAATGCGCTTGCTCGGAAACAAGAACTGCGAAGGGTTCACTCTGACCATCGGTCCAAACGTCGTGGCCCGCTTTGGCTTGGCGGGCCGCGAGTAAAGCCGTCAGGTTACCGGCAGATCCCCCATGGGTGAGAATCCCATCAGCATCAGCCGGAAAGCCTAAAAGTTCTCCTAAATACTCGACGACGCGACGCTCCATCGCAGTCTGCATTTGGCCCATTTCATACACCGCCATCCCATTGTTTAACAGAGCGTTCGTCGCTTCAATGAGGGCCGCATGCGGGAGAACCGTTGCCACCTGATGACCGATATAGCGGGGATGATGAAGGTGGTTCGAACTAGCAACCAGTGTCTCGAGTTGATCAAGAAGATCGCCGCCGGGCTCGCTCGGAAAGTCGCCAGCAATGCCTTCCAACATCTCTGCAGGAGGCACGTATGGCAGCACCGGCATCTCTTGACCAGCAGCAGCGCGGCATAAGTAATCGGCCATCTGATCCACCCAGCGGTGGCCCGTAGTGCGAAATTTCTCCGCATCAAATGCATCGTCCAGCGTCATGGCGTTAGCATAGCCGCCAGAGCGTGTGATTCCCAACTCGATTCTGTCTCCAGTGACGAGACAAGCATATTAATCCACGAGGCTATTAATCCCGCATCATTCCCCGGACTACAAATCATACTGAGGAATCTTCATCCACTCGCCACCTTTGAGCGCCGACTGATGGGCCACGATACCAGCCAAGGTCATGTTCAAGGCATCACCGACAGGCACGATAGGTTGTTTGTCCAGCAGGATGGATTCGATGAAATTGTTCGTCAGCTGGCCATGGGATCCGCCGTGGCCGCCGCCTTGCACTCCGGGAGGCAACGGCGGACGATCTCCTTTGATGTTTTTATCATGCGGCTTCTGCCCATAAACCCGCCCTTGTTCCCCGTGGGCATTTTTCATGTCCCAGCTTACCCCCATGCGTGAAATGCCTCCTTCGCTCGTCTTGAGCATCGCGATTTCCGTTCCAAAAGGGTTTTTGTGTTGGTTGTTGGCATCTTTGTACTCGGGATAGAGGCCTTTGGTTCCCAAGCCGGACACTTCCATAAAACGACCACCTGTGGCCGAGACATAGTAGGCAGTAGAATGAGTGGGATACCACATGGGAGGAACCGAGCGGCGCCAACCATACTGGTCAATCTTCCCATTCTTCGGGTTGTAGCTCCCAAGAGTGCCAACACCATCGTGCCAGTATTCTCCTTCGGAATAGATGATCTTTCCCAAGGCACCGGCCTGATACTGCATTCGCTTGGCATAGAGATCAGCGTGAAAAGTCGAAGTCTCATTCATCATGTACTTCATGCCACTTTTCTTGACGGCATTGAACAATTCTTCTGCTTCTCCCTCGGCTTCGAATCCGAAGACGGCCGGAACCGCAGAGACAACATGCTTGCCATGATTAAGCGCCATGATCGCAAGACGCGCATGACTCGGGGCATCGGTCGCGATATAGACAGCCTCGATACTCTTGTCCTTGATCATCTCTTCACAAGACGGATAGGTCTTCTTCGCACCCACTGCCTTGGCCAAGGCAGCACAGCGCCCGGGATCGAGATCAGTGGCCGCGACCACTTCGACATTCGGGTGATTTTGATAAAAGAATGACGCTCCAAACTTGCAAAGACCATATCCCGCGATACCGACCCCAACCTTGCGATCGGAAACCGGTTGCCATCTCTTGGCCGCATTCAGGTCCTTCTTCGTTGTCTCAAAACCAGGGATGACTTTCCCCTCGGCATCCTTTGGAGCCTCATCAGCCGACGACATCCCGGCCATTCCCATGAACGCTCCGGCACCGCCCATTCCATATAAAAATCCTCTTCTCGACAGCGCCCCCTGATTCCCTTCCTCCTGATTCATAATCTTATTACATAACAAAAAATAGATGGGGCAGCAAGCTTGCCGCCCCACCCTTGAATTGAAATGACTTACTTCTTGAGGAGCTCGACCATGGCCTTGCCCATCGCATCACCGACATTCATGTAGGTTTCGGCATTACCACTGTAGTGGCCGCCGGAGCTTCCGCCCTTGGAAAGAGGATGAGTGTAAACCGCAGCAACGTTTCCTTTGAATTTGGAATACTTACCGGAATCCCCATCGACCGCGAGCATGGCATCAAGAATCTTGCCACCGCCGTCAGTTGCTCCTTTTTTAGTCTGGCCAAGAGAAGCCGTCACAAACTTAGCATTTGGAGCATTAAAATCCTTCCGAAGTGCCTTGATCAAGTTAACCAGATTTTTCTCATACCGTTGCGAGAGAGCTTCGCTCCTGCTGTCGCGATCACCCTGCCACCACAGAAATCCTGCCACCTCGTAATTTGTCGCGCCGGGGTAATATTTATCCAGTTCCGCGAGAACCTTCTTCGCCCGGTCAACGTCGCCGTCGTACTGTAATCCGGCATACCAGCCAATCTTCTTGGGCTCTTCGCCTTTCTTCCATCTTTCAGGAGAGCCCTTGTATCCGGGGTGCACCCAAGTCTGGCCTTTCGAATCGGTGTATTCAAATCCTTCACTCCCTGGAGGGAGAAGATCCCAACCGAGACCACGGTTCCCAATACAGCTTTTAAGAATCATCACCGGGGCATCAACAGCCTCACCAATGTGATGGCCAATACCAATCTCAGGCCCGATCTTACCATTCCCGATTTTCATCCACTCGTTGTTGAATTGCCTCGTCTTGCCCGGGCCACCACTGCCCATCACACGGACATTGCGCACATCTTTACGCTCGGTCCAATCGCCCGCGTCATCGACCAGATAAGGATAAAGACCTTTTTCCTTCACGGCGTGCTCGAGAGACCCCTCACCTCCGCTGATCTTACCAAAACCAAGCATGTTGGACTGCCCCAAGAGGATATAGACTTGAACCGGCTTCGACATATCGGCGGGCTTTCCATCGGGATCAGGAAGCTCCGCGCTTGCGACTCCTGCAAAACCGAAGCTCAGGACGGCCAGGAGGCTCGTTGCATTTCTTACATTTTTCATTTTCATAAATACTAGGTTAAACTCGTAAGCTGCGAACGGGTGGGACGCTCAGGAGCTTTCAAATCTTCCAGCCAATCCCCTGCCCCAATTAGGACAGGTCAACTACTTTTCCTTTGCCGCCGGGGACTTGATCAGACCAATCGCCTCTTTGGCAAATCTCGCTCCTAAAATACGATACCCTTCCTTGGTGTAGTGCAAATCATGGATCA
>JBDNAG010000261.1:0-7802 GCA_039768565.1 Akkermansiaceae bacterium
GAAGCTCTTGTCTCAGGAGATTAGTGTTGTCGAGCCGCTCGTGCGGGAGAAAATCGCACCGGCTACCCGGCTCTTGGAATTGCGGTAGGTTCCCGGATTAAATCCTCCGCCGGTGTAAAGATCGCCACCCGTTCCGCTGGTGACGGAGCCTCCATTGACAGGAGGGCCTGTGATTGCGGGATCATAGTCTGGGTTAAGTGCGCCTGCATTTCCGGCCGGAGACCAGTCGTTGGTGATCTGAGAAACAAACAAGGTAGTGTCGTTAGCAAGGAGGTCGTTGAGCGAGTAGGCATTGAAGTCAAGAGTGGCACTCGCAACCGCATTCGCATCCAGTCCATCCAAGCTGAACTGGAGGAACAACTGAGCGGAACGAGCGGCAGTGCCGCTGGATCGGGCGTAAGCGAGGGTGTCGAAAGGTGCTACGGTTCCAGAGCTGGTTCCGGCGACATCAAATTTGTCGATGTTGTTCGAACCTGAAGCGGGAAAGAACCCATCGGAATCGACCGTTTGGAATTCAATGAGGGGGAAGGGGTTTGACGGCGGAGCGAACAAAACGCTGATGATGTTTGAGGCGTTGTTGCCGTCGTTTTCGCTATCCTCGGCTACGTTTCCGGGGAGGGAGGCCGAAACTGTTCCAGGTGCGCCGGGAGTGATGGTTGCGGTGTAAACCGAGGGGCCACCAGCGAGGTTCGTGACAGAACCGTTGACGATCTCGAAGTCCGTCGCAGCGAGTCCAGTGACATCCTCGGTGAAGGTGGCCGTCACGACAAAGGCGGAATCCACGGGATCGGCTGGAGTGGTGAGATTGACATCGGGAGCGGAAAGATTTCCCTGGGTCACGCTGAGGAGATTGGAAGAAGCGTTCGTATTGCCATCGGCATCAATGGCAGCGCCTTCTGGTAAGTTGATGTTGACGAGACCGTTGGTGACGGGAGTCACGAGGAAGCTCCAGGTGGTGCCACTACCGGAAAGAGAGGAGACGGAGCCATTGTTTACGACAATCTCGTTTTCTTCGAGCTGGGTAACGACTTCACTAAAGGTCGCGGTGACGGTGAAAGACGCGCTGACTTCGCTTGCTGGAGTGCCCAAGCTCACCGTGGGCTGCGAGGAATGAATGTAGGGGACATCGCTGGTGAGGGTGGCATTCCAAGCGGTGAAATCTGCCAACATCGTGTTGTAGATGTCTTGGATGGCTGCAGGTTGTGAGCCGATGTTGTTGGCATTGGCTACGGGCGAGGACTCGGTGGGATCTGCAAGGAGGTCGAAGAGTTCCCAGGTGCCATTGTCTTCAATGATTTTATATTGATCACCCACCCAGGAATTATCGTCGTTGATTTTGAAGCCGATGGGCTTGGTGCGAGAAGGGGTGCCGCCTTCGATGACGGGACGCAGTGATACTCCGTCCAAGGGTTTCTGATTTGGGACGCTCAAGCAAAGGTAATCGAGAATGGTGGGATAGTAGTCGCTTGTGACCGAGGGGAATTCGGTGACTCTTCCGGTGGGAATCATCGCCGGCCATTCCAGAATTCCGGGGACGCGTAAGCCACCTTCGTGGAGGCTTCGCTTACGCTCGAATAAGCGTCCCGAGCGGATGGAGCGCACCGTGCTGGATTCGTTGGGTGAGTTGATTCCGTCTTCGGGGCCGTTGTCACTAGTGAGCCAGAACATGGTATCATCGCGGACTCCGAGTTCGGTTAATCGTGTGCGCAAATTGCCGATGGCCAGGTCCAGATCCTCGATGGAGTCTTTGAGGGCATTGCTTGAGTCGACACCACTGGTGCCTTCGGGATCAGTGACTGGTTTGTGAGGGGTATGAAACCAGAGAACGATGAAGAAGGGCTCGTCGTCGGCAACCGCGTCTTCGATATAAGAGATGGCTTGGTCGACGATAAGTTTGGAGTCATCGCCATCGATCAGGTTGTTCACTTCTTCTACAGGGACCGGAATGCCTTCTCCGGAAACCTGATTGAAAGTCTCGGGGAATCTCCAGTAGTGCGTGCCGTAGAAATTGGGATCGGAAAAGCTGGTGGGAAGGGCAGCCGAATTGCTGGCCCGGCGGTAGGGGTGGTAGGTGGGAGTTTTAGACTCGGTGGCAAAGCAGAAGTCGTAGCTGTGATGCCACGGAGCTGAGTAGACACTGGCATTTCCTCCCCGATTGGAGTCGGAGCGGAGGGTGGTCATCGAGCCGAGGTGCCATTTGCCAAAGTGGCCGCAACGATAACCTTGAGCGGCGAGGATTTCCGAAAGGGGAGTCTCATCGAATCCCAAGCGTCCCAGGTTCGCGAATGGAACGCCGACACGGTACGGATTCCGACCGGTGAGGCAGCTGGCACGGGTGGGAGAACAAACGGCGGAAGCGGAATAAAAGCGATTAAACTGCAGGCCATTCGAGGCCATCTCATCCATGACCGGAGTCTGGATCCATCCTTGGTCGGGGTGGGGGGAGTCATCGGCTAGGGTGACCGTCATGCTGTTGTAGCTCACATCTCCCCAGCCCATATCGTCGGCCATCGCGAGAATGATGTTTGGCCGTGGCGTAGCCTGTAGCCCGGTGACGAGGGCAAGAGAGGTTGCGAGAGTGAAGAGTTTTGATTTCATGGTTGGGATAAGAAGGAAGCTCACTCGCAACTGAGCTCCTTTTTTAGCATGAGGAGGGATACCGGCTGCATTTGTCCGTTCTTTACTTGGTGCGAAGGCGTTTGCCGAGGAATTTACCAGCTAGGGCTAAGATGAAAGCCGAAGACGGCTCAAGAATGGAGGAAGCTCTTGTAGGCCTTTTATTGGAGAGGGCTGAGGTCGCGAAACCGGAATCTCCAGTAGAAACGTCGAAAGTGAGGCCGAAATTGCTAATTGTGTCAGTTGCCCAACCCAAAACGAGAGAGGGAATTCCTCGATTGCTTAAAATATTACTTTTAATTGGACAGATCGATCTGTGGAGGGCTATTGTATTCAGGTGCTTAGAGCGTTAAGACGTTTTTTCGTCTTGGGCTCCGCAGCTCACTCTTATTATTCCCTATGAAAACAAATTCTATCGGTCCAGTCGTTCTTTTGTGCCTGGCCGCCAACGCCAGCGCAGCTGTTTTGCAAGTAGATAGCACCCGGACGGTTCTTGCAGACGGAACATTAGTCGCCAATGATGGATCAGGAAACCTTGTCCCTTCTGCTGCTCCAGGAGGAATTGTTGGTCCCACCACCCAGAGTACTTTCCAATATGGTATCCGAGAAAGATACAGCCAACAGCAGGTTACGCAGGCAGATCGTGCTGGTTATAGTTTCTTCAAATTTGATCTTTCCGGACTATCTACAGCTCCAACTGATCCGGGATTCTCTGCGGTTTTCTCGATCGACTATGTCGGACATCTCAACAGCCTCAATGCTTGGAGCGTCTCTTTGGGACAGGTCAACGGTCCATGGGACACGTCGGGTAACAATGATCCGACTCGTGCCTTGTCGCAAGGTTCATCTATTGTTGGGGAACTAGTTTCAGATGTAGCAGGAAACCCAGACGCGATTGACGGAATTGAAGTAGACATCACTTCTTTAGTTCAGGGGTGGGCCGATGGGTCCATCGCAAATAATGGACTCACCTTCACTGGTCCTTTAGTTGCTCAATCAGCCTACTTCAACAATGCAATAATTACGACTTCCGTAGTGCCTGAGCCATCTTCGGCTTCATTGCTCGCTTTTGCGATCGCTGGAATGGTGATACGACGTAAACGTCGCTAATCAGGCTTTAGGAGAGGCCGTGTAGGCTCTTTCTGACTTGCAAAGCTACCAAGCTCGCGGCTTTTGATCCGCGGGCTTTTTTATGTCTGGTGCGAGAATGTTCTGATTTTACATGATGGTGTGGGCTAGCATCATTGGGTCAGGCTTTCTTTTCGCTTTTCAAGCGGATCTACGATTATCGCGCGGACGAATTAATCTAGATAAGATAGGAGGTCCCGTTTAAGGAACCTGTTTTAGGCGCAGCGCCTATTTCGCAGAGGGGTTGACGAATTCCTGGCGTGTGACTTTGCCGTCGTTGTTTTTGTCGAACTTTTTGTAGCGAGTCTCAAGGTTCTCTCCTTTTGGTCCGGCGAGGTATTCTTCGAGGGAGAGGATGTCGTCTTTGTTGGCGTCCCATCTGTCGAATGGGATATTGCGATCTCCTTTAGCTTGAGCCTTCGTGTTGGCTTTCTTTTTTTCAGGAGCTTCAATTTGTTTTTGAACTCCAACAGCGAGGGCAGATTTAGCGTAGGACCTGGTTTCTTTTCCCTTCGTTACTTCAGGGAAGCTGCGGAGGAATTTATTTTGGTCGGTTAGGTTGATGAAGTAATGGGTAGTGCCTTTGGGCAAATTGATCGAATAAGTGGAGTCGTTGTCCTTAGCAAGAGTGGCTTGGAACCATTCTTCGTCTGTTCCTCCGCCGTTTAGGGTGTAGATGAGGTGGGCAAACTTGATGGCGGATCCGTTTTCCTTTGCAATGACAGAGATGGTTCCTTCATTCTCGGTAACTTTCGCGATAGTGGGGGCTTTCTCTTTGTGTGGGAGTTCGCCTCGGAAGTTGGGATTGTAGCTCGAGTGGCTGGCCTTCATTCCGGCGAGAATGGCGGTGAGTTGCTCGTTCATCGCTTTGGCCTTTTCGGGCATGGTGCCGACGAGATTTTCGGACTCTTCGATATCGATTCGTTGTTTTCCTTTGTAGAGTTGGAAGAGTTCCACGGGCGGATTCTCGGGCTTGCCGATATGATCGTAGTTTCGGATGAGCTTGAAGCCGTTTTGAATAATAGTGCTCTCATTGGATCCGCCATGAGGGAAGTGCCAAATCATGGTGTCTCGGACGGAGCCGTCGGTGTGCTTGACGAGGTTTTTATTGGTGGGGTCCCCGAGAAGAAGCGGAGCGATATTGATACCGTCGAATTTTTTGTCAGCGGGAGCTTTGGTTCGGGTGAGGGAGAGGATGGAGGGGAAGAAATCGAGGCCGTTGATCATGACATCGGATTGTACTCCGGCGGGGATGTTGGGTCCGGCGATCATGAGGGGAACGCGGGTGCCCCCTTCCTTGGCGGATGTCTTGCCTTTGTCCAAGGGAGTGTTGTCGGTGTAGCCATCGACGCCACCATTGTCGGAGGTGAAAATGACGTAGGTGTTTTCGCTGAGTTTGTGGCCCGGCCAGCGGGGGTCGTCAGTGGATTCTAGATAGGAAAAAATTTGACCCATGTAGTAGTCGAGTGATTCGACCATGGCGCCATAGAAGGGATTGGTTTGGCCTTTGCCTTTGGCGTTTTTGTCGAGCCTGGAGGTGGGATCGACTTTCATGCGCACGGCATATTTCTCGAGGAGGGCTTTGTTTCGCGTGACAATGGGGGCGTGGACAAGCCAGGTGCAGTAGTAGAGGAAGAACGGTTCTTGTTTATTTTGACGGATGAAATCGAGCGCGTCTTCGTTGTTTTGATGGAAGGGGAAGCCGTTTTCATCGAGGCGATACGGATCGTCTTCGGCAGTAGTGGCGAAGCCCTCGGTTGGGTAGTTGATGCCTCGTGAGCTGTGTGCCCCGCGGGTTGATCTAGAGAAATCGAAGCCGACGTCTATAGGTTGGGGATAGGCTTTGTGGTTGATGGCGATGTGCCATTTCCCAGCGTGGCCGGTGGTATAGCCGTTTGTCTTCATCGCGCGTGCGAGAGTGAAGGTGTCCGCTGGCATGCGTCCGCTATACCAAGGGTCCATCATGCGCTCGTTGGCGGAACGTGGGTAAGGTGGGTGGCCGCCCACGACGTGGGTTTTCTGAGCGCGTGCGGGGTGATTTCCGCTCATGATGGCGCAGCGTGAAGGAGAGCAGGAGGGGGCCGGCGAGTAAGCCTGCCAGAACATGACGCCTTTTTTTGCAAAAGCATCAAGATAGGGGGTGTCGTAGGCTGAGGGAGCATCGATGTCGTAACACTTGAGGTCCTGCCAACCGAGGTCATCGGCAAGCAGAAGAATGATGTTGGGTTTTGCGGGCCTGTCATCGGCCTGTAATTCGGCGAGGCCAAAGAAAAAGAGGCTGGAGAAAAGGCGTGTGAAAATAGAATTCATGGAGTTTTTGTTGAGAGAAGGTGAGACGGCTGAAATCGATAAAGGCTATTTTTTTGGCACTTTAACAGAAGTCTCTTTGAGCCAAACGTCGAGTTTAGTGCGGAGATTTAGAGATTTTTCGGGGTGCTTCCCAAGGAGGTCCTCGTTTTGATATCGTGTCGAGTTTTCAGAGAGTTCGATGTATGAAGGGCACAGAGCTTCCAGCCCTTCATCGTCGAGACTCGTCGCTTCCTGATAGGTCTGTATCAAACGATAGTCGTTCTGATACGGTTGGTGTTCTTCGGGTTTTGTGTGAGGACGAGTCATCTCTCCAATTCAGATGCGAGTTGTCTGATTTCGATATAGGCGGCCCATTCTTTCTCAATGATATTTTCGATTTCCGGGGCTGAGAGTTCTTCGTGAACACTATTTTCAGTGGTGAGGCGATTCAGTGACCGCTTGGCTCTATAGTGTTTTCGAAAATAGCTGTTGGCCTTGTTTCGAACAATGGAACTTAACCAGATCCGGAATTTGGCCTTTTTGCGATCATAGCTTGGCAGGCTCTTAGTGAGAGCGATTAGGATCTGCTGGGAAAGATCTTGGAGATCATCATGTGAGACTCCGAGTTGATTGAGAACGCAGCGAATAAAGTGGTGGTATTGCTGCACGATTTCCTGCCATGCACCTCCGTCTTGCAAATCGGTTGCCCGTTGAAGAAGTGAATGACGAGTTTGGAAAGTGGAAGCCATGCGATAGAAGGCCTGACCATGTCGCCAAGCTTTTACTGCTGGTGATTATAGTAACGATCAGCTTTTCTGGTGTGAAGGAAATGTTTGTGATCAAAGGAAGGTGATGACCTTCTATTCAGTGGCATAGACTTCCAGTCTGAAGAAAACTTGGTCGAGATTTCCTTCGATGCCATCTTCGCTGTCAAGGGTTTCTAGATCGACCGATTGATTGATTTCGTTTCCTGTTCCGGGTGTGCTGGAGATCGTGGACCAGTGGTTGAGGTCGGCCGACCACGTTAGGCTGTAGGTGCGGCTAATCTGGCTGGGCCAGCTAACTTCAACAGAGTCGCTTTGCTTGTCAAAAGTACTGATACGTAAAACATCATTCTGATCTCTGGGGTTCGTTCCAGCTATGAATTCAGCGTAATTTGTTGCTCCGTCTTCGTCCAGATCGCCTCTGGCATCGATCGGCCAATCCGGGTCGAGGCCGTTTGCAAGTTCGTAGGAATTGGGAATGTGGTCGCCATCATTGTCCGGGATGCGAGGAAAAAGTGTGGCAGACTCGGTGATACGGAGTTGGTCGAGTAATCCCAGAAGATCGCGTCCGGTGAGCGAGGTGAGCTCGCTGCGAATGGCTGCACTATTCGTAAGGTCAAAGATGAGGTTGTTGTTTTCTCCAAGGTCTGTATCCACTTTGAAGAGTTGTTTTGGGGCTCCCTTGTTTGTGCCGGCCACTCCAGAAAGTTCTATATTATCGGAGGTCCATGAGGTATCTGCACTTCCTCCGGAAGCGTCGATGAATTTCCAGCCATCGTGGGTCTTGAGAGCTAGGTCTCCTCTCTGAGCACAGAGGACAATGGCTTCACGTTGGATCGATGGCTTGGCCTGGCCGCGAAGAAGGTTCAGAAAGCTCTCTCCATCCGGGGCGGTGGACCTGGGAAGATCGGATCCGAGATATGCGGCGATGGTGGCAAAAATGTCGCCCTGCCAGATTGGCTCGGTGACCTTTAGTCCGGCAGCTGCTTGTCCGGGCCAACGTAC
>JBDNAG010000262.1:0-3936 GCA_039768565.1 Akkermansiaceae bacterium
CAGTTACTTCGAAGAGATGAACCGAGAGACCAGGTTGCAACTCCTTGACCATCACCCCGAGCGTCGAGGACATAATGCCGGAGCCGATAAGAAGGACGTCGGTTTTCATAACTCTCTATCAACGAAGAAACGCTTCGTGAAGCCCTCCGTCAACAGCCAAGATCTGCCCGGTGGTTTTTGAAGAAGCCTCACTCAGCATGAAAAGCATTCCCTGTGCCTGATCCTGCGGGGTGATGGGAGCCTTCGTGAGCGTCCGGTCAGCATAAAACTGAGCAAGTTTGCCCCGCAGCTCTTCCGTTCCTTCGTCGTCACTGAAAGGGATCTCGTACTTTGTGAGCGAGGCAATCACACGATCACGGGGGAACATTCCGCTGCCGGCAACCACGGTAGCCGGAGCAACTCCATTCACCCGAACAAGAGGTGAAAGTTCGATTGCCAATTCACGGAGCAAATGATTCGCAGCCGCCTTGGAAGTATCGTAAGCGAGGCTCCCCTTCTTCGAAACGACAGCATTGGCGCTTGTTGTTACGACCATGGAACCTTTGAGCCCCTGCTCCATCCATATTTTGGCAGCCTCATCAGCTATGAAATATGGCCCGGAAACGTTGATGCCAAAAGTTACCGCCCACTTGTCATCGGGGATATGCCCGGTGCGATCCGGAGGCACGAAAATCCCGGCAGTCACCACGATGTGATCGAATCCCCCATAGGCATAAACCACTTCGTCGAGCATGGCTCTGATCGAAGCTCGATCTATCACGTTGCAAGCCACGCCAATGGCATTTCCGCATCCTGAAGTTCCGGTTCCGGCGACCCCAATCCCCTGTCCGATCTTTGCAATTAATTCACCTGCAGTCTCCTTGGCCGCCTCGAGATTTAAATCAGCACAAACAACGTGTGCGCCCTGATCGATCATGAGGTGAGCCATCTCTTTTCCGATCCCGCTGCCGGCCCCTACCACAATAACGACCTTGCGCGCATATTCACGCTCAGGCGGCATGCGCTGAAGCTTCGCTTCTTCAAGAGCCCAATATTCGATATCAAAAGCCTCTTTTTGCGGGAGCCCTATGTATTCATCGATCGCCTCAGCCCCACGCATCACCGCAATGGCGCAATTATAAAATTCCGCAGTCACCCGTGACTCGGATTTATTCTTTCCGAACGCCACCATTCCAATCCCAGGAATGAGCACTACGGTCGGATTTGGATCCCGCATTGCAGGAGACGAATCCTCCTTGTTTGCCTCATAATACACTGCGTAATCAGAGCGATATTTTTCCAATCCTTCGACGAGCTTGGCGCGCAATAATTCGAGATCTTCGTTTTGAGGATCCCAGTCAACATAAAGCGGCTTAATCTTGGTTCGAAGGAAATGGTCCGGACAGGATGTCCCAAGCTCGGCAAGTCGCTTTGCAGCATGGGAATTTACAAACTCTAAAGCCGATTCGGTCGATTCGATCGTCGCGACAAAGCGATTCTGTTGGCTTACTTGACCACGCAACCAGGGTACAATTCCGCTGACTAATTTCTTCTGCTGTTCTGCGGACAACTTTTCATATTTCTGTCCTTCAAAAGTCTGATCGCCTTTGTCCCTCTCTTCGATGTATCGACCGGCCCTTTCGATCAACTCGAGGGTTAGCTCGTAACACTCCTTGTCATCGTCTGCCCAGTTGATCAGGCCGTGCTGTCCCATATTAATTCCTTTGGCCTTAGGGTGCTCTTCGCAGATCTCTTGAAACAATAGCCCCAGATCAAAACCAGGACGTTGCCAGGAAGTATAAACCACTTCTTCTCCAAAAATCGCCTTGGTGATTGCTTCCGAATTCCGTGTCGCACAAATCGAAATAAAAGCATTCGGATGCATGTGATCGACATGCTTGTGCGGAATAAAGGAGTGTAACGGTGTATCAATGGAGGACGGCCGAGGATTCAGATTGAAAGTGGTATGGCGATACATTCCGACCATATCATCCTCGATCTGCGTCTTCACTCCATTCGGTGACGTCTCGTGATAAATCTTCTGCAATTTAATAAGCTTGTCCTGGTAGAGTGATGAAAAATTTCCAATCGTAGATGTTCGCAGATCACCGCCCGACCCCTTCACCCAGAGGATCTCCACCTCCTCACCCGTCAACGGATCAATCTCCATGGCTTTCGAAGATGTGTTTCCTCCTCCGGTGTTGGTGATTCGCTGGTCGTCACCTAGGATATTTGAACGATAAGAAAGGCGCTCAACAGCGCTCATTGAGCCGACTTTCGCGTCGTCCCAACCGTAGTTCACATGGCGGTATTCAGATGGTTTAAATGACATGATTCAAAATAGATATTCAAAGATTCTGACCTCAAGCGTAGTTGCCTCCTCCGGCAATCCCAAGGGCTTCCCGACGAGCCTTCCGCTCAGACGAAAATTCCTCAAGATAACCACTTTCACGGAAAGCGATAAGCGGATCTGGAACAAGCCCGCGAGCCTGGCACCATTCGATAATGGTATCGCTGACGTCTGTCCCGAAGGCCGAGTCCCGGTCTCGGCACCCCCCCCATGAGGGAAGCTCGATCTCAAAGCGATCGAGTGTTGTGTATGTGCATTGCCGGATTTCGTTGGTCATTGAAGTATTTCGAACAAGATGTCTGATAAATTACAAGAGGTTGAGACCCAAAATAACAAATCTTTGTCCTCCCGAGCGATTTAAACGCTGATAGTTGATCGATCGAAGGATCATCAGCGAAACGAATCGTTTTATATTAATAGACTTGAGCTCCCGGAGCCCAATTACAAGGTAAAGATCAACACTTGGCGCCGACTGATTCTCGCTGCACAAAATTCGTGCGAAATTCTGCCTGCCGCGGACCTTGATCGGTATCCCCCTCGATCCGTTCGATCAAAACCTCCACTGCCTTTGACGCCATATCCAGATGAGGTTGCGCCACTTTCGACAGCGAAATCTGTAGCTGCTCACAAACGGAATTCCATCAATTCCAACCACCGAAACCTCTTCAGGGATTCTCAAGGCACTCAAAGCCCCCAGAAAACTCAAGGGAATGTATGCGGGGGAACACGCTCCCAATCGACGATTCAACTAACGCTTCCAGCCAGAAAAGTAGTTGGGCTCGCGTGTAACTCACCGAGATACATCGAGGCCTGGCGAACCTTTCCATCCCACTCCTGCCAAATCATAACGAGGTGGACCTCCTCACCCAACATGGCCGGGCCATCAAAGCGCCCCACGCTTTCCAAATCAAATCCGTGCGCTCCAACCGTGCCTTGAGAAATATCGACCAAAGTATCACGCCAATCAGGATGATTCTTCTTCCATTTGCGGAAGGACTGCCCTTCAGGCCACCGACCTAGACCAACCCGGCAGGAACGAAAATTATCTTTCTCATCCGGGTCTGATATCCAATGGACGCTCACCTTATCATCTTCGCCAATTGAGTTTCCAGACCTCCACCCATCAAAGAAAAAGACGAATCCGGGCGGCTGAGGGCCTTTGAGTCTCCGAAACGTAAGCCAGCCGAGCAACAACCCAACGAGGAAAAAAGGGGCCAACATTCCTCCGACATACCTCCATCGCAGATCTCCCAGTTTCATCATCAGAAGTCCTCCAGCAACCACCAGTAACACCAAAAGAATCCAGAAAACCGCCCACACCAGTAACCGAATGCCCCGGTGAACCGTCGTCATTGAAGAGAACAGCAACTTGGGCTGCCCGCCATCATCCTTCAAAGAATTCATGATCAGCTCAGGAACGCCCTCCATGAATCGCACCCGCAACTTCCCACGCCACCAGTAGGCAATCGTTGGTAGCAGAGCATACCCAACCATCGCGACTCCCAAGACCAACAAGATTAAAGATAGTGGAATCGCCATCCATGTCTTTGGTGTCAGTGCTCTTTGAACCACCGATTCACTAGCCGAATCCGGATTCACGTATACCG
>JBDNAG010000263.1:0-34682 GCA_039768565.1 Akkermansiaceae bacterium
AGTGATCGCAGAAACTCAGAGCGATCAAGAATGCCGCTATGGTTGACGCTTGCGCAGATCTTCGTAAAACGCGGCAAAGCCAGCCATCGCATATGCAGTCGACCAAAGCAGTCCAACAAAGAATGCCAAGAAACCCAAAATATACCATCCGGTGTAGGAAAAGAGTAGCCAGCTGAATTTCCACATTTGCCCCTTCATCATTTGGCTACTGCGGCCTAAGGTGTCCACGACTCGCATCTCAGGTTCATCAACTGCAATAAAGTAAACAAGCACGTAGCGTAGCCAAAAATAAGTGCCTACCAGCATGGGGATGATCGTGATCAGGCCGAGACCCACCATGAAAATAAGATTCTTAATTAATAGGTCAGGGTTCTCGCTATAGAATTCGGGATCTTGCGACACCGCAAAGCCCATCAGAGCACCTCCGGGTATCGCGGATATAAACATCGAGCCAATCACGATCAAAGTGACCAACAAAATGAGTCCCGTGTGCTTCAGCCATAAGTTAAAGCCTGAAAATATCTGCCCGATGTCAACTGCCGCACCGCGCGCTAATTTCAAGTAATATGAATACAAGCCCACAGTCATTGGCCCCATGACTAAAAACGGCGCAATCAAACCAGCCAATGGAATCATCCCTGAAGCTTGAATGACTACCTGAGTTAAGAAAATCGCCAGCACGGCCATCCACCAATTACCCGCAAGCGCGACGAGACCCTCAGCCCTTAACTCTCGGCAGGAATTTCCACTTCGCTCGCGTCGCATGCGTTGCTCAGGCGGCACGATCTCGACCGTTTGTTCATTCAATTCAAAGACAGCCTTATAGCTAGCCCAATCCTCCATAGTTTCACACCAGACCAAATTATCATCTCCAAGCTCACCACGGTCATGCAGGCTCTTCAATTCGACCGCGGAGATTGGACCACGCTGCTGACTATCCTGTTCGTAAAACCAATTCACCACTTCACTCTATATAGACAATTATACGCCTACAAGACACTTATTTCGACCGTTCTAGCTCAATGATTTCAAACAATGATTCTTTTTCCGATGCTTCAATCTTCGCATCTTTAACCGCTTCGAATGCAGCATCTGGGTCAGTTTTCACCCAACTCCTCAGCGATTGAGTAAGTGTATTCTTACGCATCGAGTCATCACTAACCGTAGCCCCCCATATAAAACCTGCCTTTGGATCAGTCTTGGAAATACTACTCACCAGAGTCTCCACAGAGCGGTCACGGTTTGGTCCTTCATCCAAGGTTGATATCCACTCAGAAGCTGCCATCGGATCATGCTGCACATAGGTTCGCGCTACCGAGCTATAGATATGAGAATTCACCCGGTCTTCCAAATCGCTAGGAATTTTATTTAAAAAATCAACTACCGCTTGAGTCGCTCAAGAAGCGCACTCAATTGATCGAGCTCATCCATCTCCTCAAGCGATTCGAGCCACTCACTCGTCATCCCCACCGAATCCATCGTTGCCTGCTCGGCCTTAGTCAATTTAGACGCATCCAAAGCGCTCTCAGAAGATGCCTTCCCTCGACTCTGACCAGATGACTTATTCGCCGTCGCCGATACTGTCTGCTTAAAGACATCAGCATCCGGCGATCCAGATAAAAACCAACCACCAAGCAGACCAAGACAAAGCGCAATAAGGGGAAGCAACCATTTCATAGCGTTGCGCTAAAATGCTACAACAAGATCGCAAGGATAGGATTCAAGCGCCGCTCTGCTGCTGAAGCCCCATAGATGATTTCCCTTCGAAATTGTTCGACGCCACGGAAAATACCCTTTTGCTTCGTCACTTTGACACTGGGGCCTGTAGCTCAGTGGTTAGAGCAGGGGACTCATAATCCCTTGGTCGTGGGTTCAAGTCCCACCGGGCCCACCATTGTTTAAGAGCCTTCAGGGCAATTCGGGCAAATCTCAGATCTAAGCATAGCGCAATTATAGCGCAATCTGAACGAGGAGCTTTGGCCTATAATTCTCAAGCTCGGCGTGGGAATTAAACGTCGTTGTAAGAATACCGACTGCCAAAACTGTCAAAATTATTACCCTATGGCGCTTTCGTGAGGCATTTTGGCCAAAAAATGTGGCTAAATTGCTCCCGCAAAAGGGCTAAGCATCTTCAAGTGCCGATTTGAAAGTCACAAAAAAGCCCCAAAATCGGCCTCTAGCCCAGTCGTAGTAAGGGCTAGAGCTTGGCGGGCGAAAAGCGAACAAGTCGTAACTCTAGAGAACCTCTGGGATTCTAAGCTCAGCTTGTGCCTAAAACAAGGCTCACCCGTAGCCAAACATCAACGACACCACTTTGATTCTGCATTCCCGTTCGCTATAATAGGAATATGAAATGGAAGAATGTCACACGTAATGAACTCCACAAACGGGTCTGGGAAAAACCAGCCTCACAACTGAAAAATGAATTCGGTGTCTCTGATGTCGCCATAGCCAAAGCCTGCAAGCGGCTGGAAATTCCAAAACCACCACGCGGCTACTGGGCACGTCTGGCCGCAGGTCAGAAGCCTCCCATAACACCGCTACCTGTGATGTCTAAAGGACTCCAGCTTCAGGTCGAGCAGGAGCGTATCCAGGACATTCAATCAGAGGCAGAAGCCCCCTGTAAGGAATACACGAAACTCGGCAAAGTCACACTCCCCATAGGCAAACGCGGGCTACACCCATTCGCACGGGAACTGAGGACAGCACTCCGGGAATTGAAGCCGGATGACTACCATAAGAACCGACTACACCTTGGAGACAGCCTCAAGCTCCCAGTAACCACTATCTCCGAGGCGAAGATCCCCACCATGATCAAATGCTTCAATGCCATCCTAGCGGCACTGGAATCCAGAAATGTGCTGTATAAGGCAGCACGCAGGAGAAATGATCAACCAGCCTTCTATTTCGGCAAAGATCGGGTGAGCCTGCTGATTGAAGAGCCCACGACCTACGTCCATAGACCACTCACTCCGAAGGAGCAGTATCTCCCGCAGTGGAAACAATCAGAGATACGCACAAAACCCGGAGGACTTCTCACATTCCTTCTCATACTTGGGGAATCCTATTCAATCCGCCGCATCGAGATACGGCAAACAGACAAGAAACTATTGGAACAGGCAGTCGCTGAAGTGATCGAATCCATATGGGGTTATTTTGCGAAGGAACAGCAATCACGGATCGAAGAACGGATACAACGTGAGAAAGACAGGATTGCGTATGAGGCACGCATCAAGCGCGAAGCCATTGAAGTCCATGAACAGAAGCTAGAGGAAATTGCCAGACAGCGGGAGCAAAACCTCACATGGGCTGCGCAATGGTGGAACATTGAAAACACAACTGCTGCCTTTATCCGGGCCTGTGAGAGACACTGGCTAACTGAGCAAGATGAACTATCGGGCGAACAACAGGTGTGGCTTAAGTGGGCTCGGCAGTTCATCAAAACCCTACCGACAGCAGAGTTCAGCTATCCAGACCCGACAACCGACGGAGCCTTTGCCCCCGAGTCCGTTGAGCAAGGAGGCCCCTACCCGACAATCAGATACATTCCCAAACCACCCAGTATACCTACTGCCAGAAGCTCCGATCTTCACGAGGATTCACAGCAGCCACACCCCCCTCAACAAAAGCCCTACCCGTTCTGGCTCAAACATCCGCACTAGACGGCCAAACTGGCACCTTCAGCATGTAGGCAACGGCCACCTAGCGAAAGGCCTTAATGCCTCAGATAGCGCCATACGCAAGAGTTGCAAGAAGCATGGCATTGCTCCCTCCCTCGCAGGATATTGGAATAGCCCTCAACGTCACAGCAATCTCTGAGTAAAACAAAGTCGGCAACTGACAACAACGCCCGGGTGAAGATATATCCCCACCAATGTCCTACCCTCATTGTTATCGTAGGGACAATGCGTCATCGCACTCACATAACTAACACATCTGGTATCCAACATAAGCTCAGCCATGATGTAGCAGTAATGCTCCAATTAGTCCTAAGGGACTAGTTTATAAAAATGGACGCCACCTCCAAGTTCACATACTCTCTCTAATCCATTTACCCAATGATCAATCAGTAATCTTTCGAACCGCATTGAGCTCAGATCCTTACGCGACCTCACCAGCTGATCATAATCAAACTTAACACTTAAAAAACTCCACTCCTAAGCATGAAAGATATCATCTGCCCCCACTGTAACCAGGCATTCAAAGTCGATGAAGCGGGCTACGCTGACATCTTAAAACAGGTCCATGACAGTGAGTTCGAGCAACAGCTACATGAGCGCCTCGAACTCGCCGAAAAGGAAAAGCTCAACGCGGTCGAACTCGCGAAAGAGAAAGCTGCCAACGAATCGCAGAAGACGGCCGCAGCCAAACAAGCTGAAATCCAGGAATTGAAAGCCCAGCTAGATAAAGGCGAAGAGGCCCGCAAGCTGGCCGTGGCTCAGGCCCTGACCGCAGTTGAAAAGGAACGTGACAAGCTGGCCTCCGAACTGCAACAAGCCAAGCAGGCGACCCAAACCGCTGCCCAACTGGCTGAGATGACACGCACCAAGGACCTTCAGGAAGCCGCAGCCAAGAAGGATGCCGAGATCCAAGCGCTCAAGGCCCAGCTAGAGTCGAACCAGGTCAATCAGAAGCTCGCGATCAATGAAGCAGTCGGCAGCGTGGAGAAGCAACGCGACGCACTCCAAAATAGTCTCCAGCAGACTGAGCTTCAGAAGCAATTGGCTGAAAAATCCCTTACTGAGAAATACGAGACCCAGATAAAAGATCGCGACGACGCCATCGAGCGCCTGCGCGACATGAAAGCGAAGCTCTCCACTAAAATGGTCGGCGAAACTTTGGAGCAACACTGCGAGACCGAGTTCAATCGACTCCGAGCGACCGCATTCACCAAGGCCTATTTCGAAAAAGACAACGACGCCTCAACTGGCAGTAAAGGCGATTACATCTTCCGTGATGCCGACGATGCAGGTAACGAAGTCGTCTCGATCATGTTCGAGATGAAGAACGAGAACGACACCACCGCGACCAAAAAGAAGAACGAGGACTTCCTCAAAGAACTCGATAAAGACCGTAATGAAAAAGGCTGCGAATACGCGGTCCTCGTCTCACTGCTTGAGCCAGAGAGCGAACTCTATAATTCCGGGATCGTCGATGTCTCCCACCGCTTTCCGAAGATGTATATCATTCGACCGCAGTTCTTTATTCCGATGATCACCCTACTGCGCAATGCCGCGATGAATTCCATGGAATACAAGGCCGAGCTCGCACTGGTTAAATCACAGAGCATCGACGTCACCGACTTCGAAGAGAAATTGGACACATTCAAAACCGGCTTCGCCCGCAACTACGACCTCGCGGGCAAGAAGTTCCAGACCGCGATCGACGAAATCGACAAGTCGATCACCCACCTCCAAAAGACCAAAGACGCCCTCCTCGGCACCGACCGCAACCTCCGTCTAGCCAACGACAAGGCCCAGGACGTTACCATCAAGAAGCTAACTTACGGGAATCCTACAATGAAAGCGAAGTTCGATGAGCTGAAACCCGAAGCTTAGATGCGAAGTCGCCTCTAGTCTTCTCGGCAATTAAAAAACTCTCCTCCTACCTGTCCTGAGCGTGTCGAATGGAGATTAGGAGGAGTCCCGCGCAGCGGGGAGGTGGTCTCTTTCATCCCAAATCGCCCGCCCCTCCATTCAAAATTCGACGTTCAAAGTTCAATTTTCGAAGTTCCTCCCCCCTCCCCCCCTGCAAATGTCCCACCCCTTCTGGTAGAAGACTAGCATGCCAAACAGCACACACCACGCTATCCCGGCTCACTTATGGAGCTATGACAGAAAAACCATCACGCAAAGCCATGAAAGTTCTGGTCAAACGGGGAAGCTTAATCCCTAATCTGAAATTTGAATGGGAAATCGAAAAACAGTGAATTATCTTATATTCTAAGCCGACACTAATTAAAATGTCTCATAATCATTCGGAGCTAACACACAGAGTGACACATTCACCCAGCGAAAATGGATCTTCTAACGTAGATACTTTCCTGGCAGAACTCGCGCTCGGTGGCGCTCCGATGCCGGAATGGGCAAAACAACTCACAAAGGTCGGAGTAATACTCGCGGATCTACTCGAGCAGAATAAAATAGAAGATGGCCTGACTTTCAATCTAGCGATTAGTTTACCAACCCGTGCATACGCTTCAGCGCTGATTAATCTCGGCCTTCAAATAGGACTCCGAGGGACCATCAATAAGTCTTTTGATGAGCAGGAATACTTCGATACACTCAAGAAACTCCCAATTGATTCAGAAGTTCGTTTTTACGAAACACCACATTTGAACCGCAACGCCAAGAGGCGGATTTTCAAAGGAGTGGTGGAGGAAGAAGGGGTAGAGATGATTTCACTCCAGGATCCAAAGAGTCCCAGCAGCAAAGATTCGCTCCCGAAAAAGGGCTGCTATAGAATAATCCGGGATGACCAACAACGGGTCACATCTCTAACAGAAATCAAAGGCCTTCTTGAGCGTATCAACGGCGAGTCGAGCATTCACGACGCGATATCATTCACCTTAAGCTCAAAACCAGTCGGAGCAATAATAGGAAAAAACAAAACCAATGAGGTGGAACATAAGCTCCCTCTGGAATGCCCCTGGAACCGGAAAAAAATCAAATTCTCGCTCAGTGATATTATACGACCAGAGGCTCAAACCTTGTTTTTGTCACACCTTCGGGATGAGACCTGCGACGTTTTACAAGAAAAACAGCCTCCTGTGGTCATTTATGAAGGACTACCTGCAGCCGTTAAGTTTAGAGACGCATACACTCCGACTGTCCGAATCTTCCTGATGGACCGGCAAGCCCCCTCGAGTGCCGACTACAGAAGCGAATTAAAATCTTTCTACCTGTCGAGGGAAGCGGACCCCGCACCTATGATCGATATCCTACTCCCGGGAATAGAGACGATTTCATTCTATTCAGCTTTCTAGTATGCTCAAAGACACGACAGCTCTATACGAAAACTGCGAATCCTCTCGCATCATAATACACTCGGTATCAAATCCCGCGCTTCAGAAGCTATGCTCCAGAGCAATTACCTTAAAAAGAACGGCTGAGGATCTTGAGATTGTTGAACAATTACTTCCGTGGATATCATTTATTCGCCGCCTTTTTTTTGCATGGAATACAACCCCTCTGCCATTCGATCTAAGCAAATCAGTAGACTTGGAAAGTGAGTATGAGAAACTGACTAATCTTTGGGACCAGAAAAAAAGCTTCATCCAAGAACCCGCAAGTTCCCAAGTAAGCGACCTGCTCTACAGAATTGGCGAGATATCCTCGAGCGAGAGCAGTTTGCAACAGGCCTATTCAAAACTTCAACATGAGGCGTTCGAGAATCCCTTTGTCTGTCAAAAATACTGGGGATGGGGAATCGACAACTTGAGGCTGGGGGAAATCTCGGGGATTTCCGGAATTAGACATCCAGGGCAGATTGAGTCTCCTTCGAGCAAGGCTTGTTTCTTCGGCTCTCCACGCATCTATGATTTAAAGTCACAGAGTTTTCTTTGGACCGCCCCCAGATTTGAAGAAGTTCACTTTCTAACATACGAGCACACGGGCATAAAAATACCACGTTGGACGCACAATTCTATAAATTTTTCCAATGAGAAAAAGTCCGAGTGCCCTTGGCCTCAAAAGGTCGAGTCCAATAATCTCATTAGCGCTGAGGACGTAGATGAAGAACCACTGGATATTGGAGCAATTGAGTATTTCCCTCATGACATTGATGAGCTGGTTAAAAGCTTGAATCATCAGGATTGCGATTCCTCTGAGGATAATGAGGTTTCCTGCGTCCTATTGTTGAGCGAAAACAATGAAGTCATGCCGATCCGCCAACAATCAGACCCAGATTGTTTGTTATTGGGTTCACGTTTGAAAATCGACCGAAAGGATGCAGATGAGATTATCCCCGGAGATATAATCCTCATCCGTTCTTCCAGTGGCGACACACTAAAAGAGGTTGAAATGACTCAGAAAAGCGACGAGTGGAACGAGGCTCTTCGCCAGCATAAAGAATGGAAAGATGCACTCTCTAGAGTTATAGACTTGGGCTTGGTGTCTGAGGTAAGAGATGCTGTCGGCCAGACGGCCAATAATATTCGCAATTGGGCCAAGCCACAGAACCACGGCCCTGAAAGCAAACAGACCTTCATAGAACTAATGAACTACCTTGGAATGAGAGAAGAAGTCGAATCGTCGTGGCGAACCATTCAGGCGCTAAGAGGATACGGCCATAGCCACGGGACTGACGCATCCGAAGCCCTACGGGCTACCTTCCTCAATATGGATAAGAACGACCAAAAAGAATTGGAAGCGAAAGGGATGCTCGTTAAATATCTCCATGATGATCACGAAGCCGCCTCCATGACGGCGATCATAGTTAAAGAGGTTATCTCATATTCAGCTAAAATTCGTCCCTCTCTTATTAATCGCCAATTAACTCCCGATAAATCCCTATGGCTTTGATGATCCCATCTCACCCAAGTGAGAAAACCCCTCCCGGCGAGATTGAGGTTTTCAATCGTTTGAAAAATGATCCCGGAGCTGCCGATTGGATTGTTCTCCACTCTTTGGAAATTTCACAACATGTCAGCAACGTCTGGGGAGAAGCCGATTTCCTGATTCTTATACCGGAGCACGGCATTCTTTGCCTAGAGGTGAAGTCCCACGCTGAAATCAGGAGGACTCCGAGTGGCTGGTTTTTCGGAAAAGCTTCAACGCCCGAGGACAGAGGTCCGTTCAAGCAGGCATCTGAAGCGATGCATTCGTTACGGAACTATTTAATCAAAAATTCTACTGGATTCGAGGGTGCCCTATTCTGGTCCGGCACATGTTTCCCCAGTGCACCATTCAATGAGAAATCCTGCGAATGGGAGGACTGGCAGTGTATTGATAAAGCGAAGTTCCGTGGCTCTCCATTTTCCAAGCTATGCAAGTCGATATTAATACACGCTAAAGAAAGGATGGTGGAAGCGGGGCATCATTGGATTGAAGATTCCCTCGAAAAGCTCACCCGTGAAAATCTTGAAAAGGTTGCACGAGTTTTACGGCCATGCTTCGAAATCATCCCTAAAGCCCACGCAAAAATAAGCGTGCTTGAGGCTGAAATTGAACGCTACACGGAGCAACAATTCAGGGCCCTGGACATTTCGAGGGATAACCCCAGAGTCGTTTTTCCAGGCCCAGCCGGAACGGGCAAGACTCTCATCTCTATCGAAGCTGCCCTCAGAGCAAAAAAAGAAAAACCCGACGCGGTGGTTAAGTGGATATGCTTCAATAAGAATCTTTCGCGATGGGTTAAAAAGAAATCCTCTCTTAAGTCGGCTGGAATAGAAGTTCTGTATAAGGACGAATGGTTGTTAAGGATAACCAATGCTCAGCCAACCCAGGCTCAGTATGATGATCAGAATTACTGGGATTCCGAACTACCTGAATTAGCTATGGAAAAAATCATCTCGGATAATGGCATTGAGGAGCCCCCGATAGATACCCTAGTTCTCGACGAAGCACAGGACCTGACTAAAGATGGAATCTTGGACTTCCTCGACTTTATGCTAATAGGCGGCCTGTCCGCGGGGAATTGGTATTTCTTCGGCGACTATTCGATGCAGGCAATCTACCAGGATGACTATAAATTTGACCTTCAGACTTTCAACGGAAGATGCGTCTCAAACCCTATATTCAGATTGGACGTCAATTGCCGCAACCGCCCCCGCACTGCGTATAGTGCGAGCACTTTAGGCAGGATGAGCCCTGGGTATTCTTCTGTATTGCGGGAAGATGACCAGTTGGAGCCAAAATACGAGACCTACTCATCCAGCAAAGAACAGTTAGAGTATCTGACCCAGACATTGGATGGCCTGAAAAAAGAGGGCTATAAAAACGAAAATATTGTCATTCTATCAACGCTTGGAACAAACGCACTAGTCCATCAGCTGGAAGAGGACGGCCATTGGAAAACATCTATCACTGCCAATCCCGAACCTGTGCCGGGGAAGCTGCGCTATTCGACGATACATTCATTCAAGGGCCTTGAGGCACCAATCATAATCATCACCGACTTAGAACACGTCTCGAATCGCAAAGACCAAATGCTCCTCTACACCGGACTAACGAGATCAACTGACAGAGTCTATGCCTTCGTTAATCAGAATGCGCGAAATGACCTCATCAATATCTTATCTTCGTAATTCGATAAAATCACCATGCTAGAAGAAAACTTAAAAAATCGAATTAAAATGATCACCCATCTGCGCGACGAGGTGATGGGACCATTTACCGATCTAAAAGAACACGGGCAGGAACTCATTTTTGACGAAAACAAAAAGAAGTGGATACTCCCCGATCAGAAGCGCCGTCTCAGTTACATTACTATTGATGACGAGCTTCACGAGGCATGTGGACCGGAGGAGACTCCCATTCAGAAATATGGCGTCGGTATTTTGCATTGCGCCGAGGAAGGGGCCGAAGTGCTTGTGGATGAAGACCCGCACGTGGAGGATCTTTCGGTTGAAGAAAAATATGGTAGTTCAAAATCTGCGGAGGCCGCAGCGATTGAAACTGAACGAAAACTTGCATATGTCGAAGAGTCTGTAGAGACAAACGAGGATTCGACGGTCACATCGGCCGACGAAACGATCTCCGGCACCAATCTTCGAAATCCGACAACAATGGGCCTCAGCTTTCAGGTCGAATTGGAAAAAGGCGGAGAACTACTGGTCACTCTCGATGCGGCAAGATACGTCTCTTTACCCTATATCACGGACCAGGAAAACGCTCCTCTATGGTGGCGAAGGCAACCCATGCATATCGAGTATAAAGTAGGTGCTGGTCAGCTTAAGCCCGGCAGCATCAACATAACCAAGAAACAACTCTCAAAGGAGGATCAACAGCAATTGGGTAATATCGATTTAGAACTATCGGTCTTCGCCCGCCCAATAACAAGCACACCATCTCGACTATTACTAACCGTTTGCTTCATTAACCGCACCGTCGGGGCGACTTCGAAGATAAGAAACGCACGCTCCCTTTTTCAAACCGGGTTTCAAGTCGAAACCATTAAAGGACAGATTCACCCTTACACTGAAGCCTCCTTTACAAATCCAAGCGAAGAAGAACAAAGCCTCGACCTACTTTACAGCAATCAACCTATTTTTGCATCGGGGCACGGATGCTCCGCAGATTGGGGGGAGCCCCGAAGCGACAATCCCTTTATACGTAAACTCGCTGAAGGGACGAAGACGGTCAGTAAAGTCGTCGCTACCCCATTCCCCTGTTATGAACTCTCGAATATAAGCGCGGAAATCAAATCCGGAGATAAGGTTTTAATGGCTTCCATGAAGGCACTTGGAGGGCTAATCGAAGAGGATGACGGCATCCAGGACCTGACTTCAATTATCGAAGGCTACGACAAATGGATTGGCGAGAACTCTGCAAAAATCGAAAGTTTGCCATCCCGCTTAAAAACAGCAGCGGAGAATCACATGGACGAGTGCAGAAAAGCACTGAAAAGAATGCGGGATGGTCTCGACTTGTTAGAGAATGACGAAACTGCACGGATTGCCTTCAGATACGCGAACGAAGCCATCTATACTCAGCAAAAACGAGCTGGTGCTACCCGGAAGTGGCAGGGCGACCCACTGGCTCTTGCCGAAACTGAGAAAGATTTCTTTAAGGACGAAGCCCGCATAGGAAAATGGCGTCCATTCCAGATCGCATTCATTTTGATGAACCTTCGCTCGATGCTCGAAGGAGACGATCCCTACAAACAAAATGTTGAACTGATATGGTTTCCAACAGGGGGCGGAAAAACTGAAGCCTATTTGGGCTTAGCAGCCTTCGCTATCATTTTTCGAAGGCTTAGGGACCCCAAGGATTCGGGGACACAGGTATTAATGCGCTACACACTGAGACTACTCACGTCACAGCAATTCCAGAGAGCATCGGGATTGGTCTGTGCACTGGATGAGATTCGCCTGAGATTACGCAAAGAAAACTCTCTGGATTTGGGTGATGACCCGATCTCTATCGGTCTTTGGGTGGGTGGAAGTAATACACCCAACACCAACGAGGGTGCGAGAACTGCTTTAACTCAGGCCAGCAATCCAAATAATCCCTATCAATTTGTCTTACAAAGATGCCCTTGGTGCGGAGCCCAAATCGGCCCCGTGAAAACCAGTAAAACCCGCTGTGTCGTTAAAGGAATCATCCGCGCAGGAAACGATGTCCGCTTTCGCTGTGGTAGCAGGGATTGCCGACTAAGCAATGGGAATGGGATACCGGTTACAGTAATCGACGAACAAATATACAACACACCCCCGACTATTCTAATTGGAACAGTCGACAAATTTGCAAGCCTAGCGTGGAAGCCGGAAGTCCGAAACATTTTTGGACTCGACGAGGACGGCGAGCGAATAAAATCGCCCCCAAATCTAATTATCCAGGATGAGCTCCACCTGATCACGGGCCCCCTCGGCACCGTCTGTAGCACTTACGAGACAGTCATCGAAGAGCTTTGCACAGACTATCGTAGCGGAAAAGCGACTAAGCCGAAAATTGTAGGAGCGACGGCCACTACGCGAAATTATCGTGACCAAATCCACAAGCTATACGGCCGCGAAAGCACAGCCATTTTCCCTCCTCCAGGCCTGGACTCCTCAGACTCTTACTTCGCTTCCTCTGAGCGAGACGACAACAACAACCTCACTCCAGGGCGCATTCACGTTGGCCTGTTTGCACCCGGGTATTCGTCAATTCAGACTGCAAGCGTTCGTGCGTTTTCATCTCTTCTCAATACGCCCTGCTATATTCCCGACGACGAGAAAGATCCCTGGTGGACGCTGCTTGTATTCCACAACAGCATTAAGGAGCTGGGTGGAACGCTCACATTGTGTATGAACGATATCCCTGAGAGGATGGCAGTTTTACGCCAGCGATTGAACAAACGAAAGGTCACACCCGAAGGGAAAATTGACTACCAGAATGCCCGATGGCTCAACCATTACAGAATCAAAGAGCTGACCAGCCGTATTCGAAACGATGAAGTTCCGAAGGCTATCGATGACCTTGAGACGCCATTCGATCCTGAAAAAAGCCTGAATCAATCTTTTGACCTCTGCCTAGCTTCATCAATCATTGAGGTTGGTGTCGACATTCAACGACTCTCTGCAATGGCAATCGTGGGGCAGCCGAAAACAACGGCTCAATATATCCAGGTCGCTGGTCGAGTCGGTCGTGACCCCAAGAAACCCGGTTTGGTGTTAACTCAATATGCAACTTCAAAACCCCGCGACCGCTCCCATTTCGAAAGATTCAGGAGCTATCACGAGCGTCTTTATTCAATGGTCGAACCTGCCAGCCTGACCCCGTTCACCCCGTCCTCAATTCAGAAGACAATGCCGGGCATTATCGCTGCTTATCTTCGTCAAACCAAAGACTTAGCGGCAGCGGAAAGCCCGTCCGCAGCAGCCAATCATTTGGACGATTGTTTTGATTTGATTCGTAAAAGATGTGCTGAGATTGCACCGAATGAACTTTCCCAACTCGAAGGCTATTTGGAAGCAATGAGAACCGATTTGCAGGGATGGCAAAAAGGGAATTGGAATCTAAGCAACCAGATGGGTGAGAATACTGCGCAGTTGCGCAGAGCTGGCTCTCCTTACCATCCCAACTGGGAGCATCTTTCGTGGCCGACAATGAACAGTATGCGCTCAGTAGACGCTGAATGCCGTGCTCAAATTTGCCAAAAACAACCTCCCACTCAATAGGAGACCATTAAATGGATACATTTAGAAGAGCACAATTCATCGTTCCATTCGGAGTTGGAGCCATTCACACCCTGAAGGGTGGGATAACTGTAATCACGGCCGGACTCGATTATTGGTTTACAAATAACAGAGAGCCGGGTCTCGCCAATATAGAGGAGACTAAATTCAACGAATTCCGGTTAATCGAGGACCAGCGTTTTATACGCCGGCTGGGGGTAAACTACCTCATGCAGCCTCCCGAGTTCAGAATAATTACGGCCGGCCAACAGGCAGACGACCAAATGAACTTTTATATGCCTGTGCCCGTATTTCGGTTCCCGAGGTGGCACGTATGCCCGATCTGCTCATCGATGCAGGAAGAAGATAGCGGAACCTCGGGAAGAGTTCGGTGCAAATCTTGCGAATCAAAAATGCCGTTGACCCAAACCCGCTTTATCGCGGCTTGCGAAAATGGGTGCGTGATGGACTTTCCATGGCGCGAATGGGTATTCGGCAAAAAAAGCAGTGAGCTCAGTTCAGCCGAACAAAGTGCAAAGCTGCATTATAAGGGTGGCAATTCAGTCAACGATATCACAGTAAAAGCGCTTGCACCGAAGTCAGGCAAAGTAATGGCACAGCGGACACTTAGAGGCGCTTTTGGATCGTCGACCGGAGACGAAGGCACAAGGAGTAATCTTTCAAGCCGCCTCCTCAAGAATAGCAATGATCGCTTCACCTGTCTGGGTTGCCAACCATGGTTAAAGGCGACCAGAAAGGATGGTTGCGGTGCCGACCTTCATCCAACCTTGATCAGTGCAAGCAATGCCTATTTCGCCGAAATCAAGACATCGATTTATATCCCAGTAAACGAGATCGCGCCCAAGAATACATCCTTATCCAAACTTTACGACCTAATCTACAGTCCGGGAGCCATCTCTTCGACCAAAGATTTACTGAAATCCTTTGGATTCAGTGCGACTGAAATTGCTGATAAAATCCTGAATAAACATCCTGATAAATTGGCTGATTTCTCCGTCCAGGATATACAGAACGTTCTCTCATCAACCGATAAACCTGAAGAGCCCGAGATTACTCCGGAGACGAACAGTCGGGAGAACCGAGATGAGGCGACCGCCGACTTACTATACCGCTACGATGAATATAAGGTTCTGTCGGAAGGCCTGAATGAAAGAAGAAGCCTCAAGATTAATAAACTGGATAGCAACTTTGAGTCTCCGAACCTGAAGAATAAGATCAGCAAAGTGATGAGTATCGAGCGTCTGAAAGAGACCAGAGCGCTGGTTGGTTTCTCACGAATCGTGCCTGAATCCTCTGCAGAATGCGCCAACAAGGAATCGCTGCTCCGACTAGGCGAACCACCGCCCAACAACCACTGGCTACCTGCAACCGAAGTCTTTGGCGAGGGCCTCTTTATCCAGTTTTCTGAGCAGGAATTGCTCAAGTGGGAGGCGAATAATGCAGTCGTTTCGACTGCTGAATCACTACAGGATGAATACGATAGCTTGGGCCGCCAAGAAAAAGAAATCAGCCCACGCTTTGTCATGATTCATACATTCGCCCATATTCTGATGGATCAAATGATTTTCGATTGCGGATACAGTTCTGCATCCTTGCGCGAGCGCCTCTACATCTCGAACGACGATGATATGAGAATGGCTGGAGTTTTGATCTATACGGCTGCGGGCGACAGCGATGGAACTCTTGGTGGACTCGTCCGTCTGGGAAAAAAAGAGCTACTGGAGCCGATAATACACAAGGCCCTAGAAAAAGCCACCTGGTGCTCCTCAGACCCGGTATGCGCCGAGGCTGAGTTTCAGGGGACAGACAATTGCAACAAAGCTGCCTGTCATAACTGTGCAATTGTATCCGAAACATCATGCGAAGAATTTAATCGTTTCCTCGATCGAAGCTTGGTCACTAACAATTCGAACGGTAAAAACATTGGATACTTTAATTTAAAATAAGAATTCGAAATAGAATAAACATGGAAAAAGAAGACATAGAAGAGCTTGAGGAATATCACGACCAGTTGTTTGATTTTCTCGATTCCAGAGGCGAAAAGAAAACATCTTTTTGCGACTACCTCTGCTCGATATTTGAGGACCAGGGCTATTTGGATGGATATCAGATCACAAACTTCTCCGATCTCTCGAACCCTCGCATGCAGATAGCTGTTGATGCATGGTCGCACAACGAAACAAGCAACACTCTCACACTTTTTATCGTTGATTATCGGGAAGCCCGCGCTGTCGAGTCTGCGGGCAAGGATGATTTCTCAAAGCATTTTAAAAGAGTCGAGCGACTATTCGACAGCTCTTTGAGCGATGATTATGCGATCACATTTCCGTCAGAAACACCGATCGGGGATTTGATAGATAACATAAGATCTTTCAAAGAGCCGGCAGACGAGAAGCCCGATCTCAAGATCAGGCTCTACTACCTTACCAATGCCCTCCTAAAGACGAGGACCACCCATCTCGAAACAAGCCTCTTATCCGGAGGTGTTGAGTGCAGCTACGAGATATGGGACCTTAACCGGCTTTTCAAAGTCGAGAATTCGGAGAGTGCGCATGAGGACATCGAGATCGATTTCGAAGACTTTGGTGTTCATGGAGGCATTCCAGCTTTAATGGCCTCAGGAAGTGTGGACTCGTTACAATCCTTTCTATTGGCGATGAACGGGGATCTGGTCGCCCAGCTATATGATAAGTATGGCGAAAGACTTTTGGAACAGAATGTGAGAACTTTCCTTCAATTCCGGGGTAACGTTAATAAGGGGATGCGTAATACCATAAAAAACGAGCCCAATATGTTTTTTGCATTCAATAATGGGCTCACGGCTACAGCTGACGAGGTGGAGTTCGACGCAGCTACGAAAACAATAAAAAAAATCCACAACCTACAAATTGTGAATGGAGGGCAGACTGCTGCTTCTATCTTTACTTCAAAGATGCTCAAAGCCGACGTTAATGATGTTTACGTTCAAGTAAAATTGACCGTTGTGTCGCAGGAGATTGCTGAAAAAATTGTTCCCAGAATATCGGAATACGCCAACACGCAAAATAAAGTTAATGTTGCCGATTTATCATCCAACCATCCATTCCACCAGAAAATCGAGGCCTACTCTAGAAACCTATCAACCAAGTCGACAGGTATAGGGGAGTCCAAATGGTTTTACGAGCGGGCAAGGGGCCAGTATGCGAATAAGCAACTAAAACTCTCCAATGCCAAAAAGAAGGAATTTCAGCGCGAGTATCCGAAAAACCAGATGTTTGCAAAGGAGGATCTCGCTAAATTCGAAAACAATTTTGAGGAAATACCGCACGTCGTTGCTTTGGGTAGACAAAAAAACTACATCAAGTATATAGAAAAGGTCGTCAAATCATGGGACAAGAGCGAGCTGAATTACAATGATCTCTACTTCAAGCGCCTGATAGGTAAGGCTATCATTTTTAAAGCGCTCGACAAAGAAATTTTAAAACAGCCTTGGTATGACGGCTATAAGGCACAAATTGTAACTTACACGCTCTCGTCGTTAGCGCGGGCTGTTCGCCAGACCGGAAAAGTTTTTAAATTTGAGCAACTATGGATCGATAACGAAGCTCCGGAGGCACTAATCGACCAGCTCCTTATTTTTGCCGAATCCATCAACAATAAGATTAAGCTACTCGAAGGTGGACAATCCAATGTGGGTGAATGGTGTAAAAAAGAATTGTGTTGGCAGAAGGTTGAGGAACTCGATCTAACTTACCCAGACGAGCTTAAGTCCCTACTAGTCGACCCACAAACGGCCGAAATTGTAATCGAAGAAAAAAAAGCGAAAGCCAACGCCAAGGACCTGAAAAACATTAATGCAGTGATGGAAGTTTATAACCGGGGTCCGGAATTTTGGTGTGCACTTCTGGAATGGAACAGCGCACAGAATAAGTTGCTACCGAGGGAAAATAAGTGGGTTCAAAAAGCAAGCCGAGGCATGCCAACAGAGGACAGAGAGGCTAAAGGCATATTGAGCGCTCTTGAACGCTGCGAGACCGCTGGGTTCTTCTTTAAAAACGAGTAAATACGCTTAGTTGCAGGTTGACAACGTAACGTCACATACGTCACGTTACGTCAATGGCACAGGGAAAATCAGGACGAATTATCATCGACGTAGAACCCGACTTCAAAGAAGAAGTCTACCAAGCTGTTCGCAGTCAGGGCTTTAGCAGTATGAAGGAATGGTTCGTGCAACAAGCCGAGCACATCTGCGAAGAATCGAAACAGCCCACACTCAGTTTTGCGGCCGAGGATCAGGCCGCCTACCCCGCTACTCCAAACCGCTAAACGCCAGCACTATGCAAGTTTCTATCGAACCAGTTAAAAAGAAGGGTAAAGCCCTGAAAATTAATGGAGTCGCCCGTTACACAGCACCAAAAGGTAATGCTTTGGTCATCGACCACACCGAAGCGCTCAGAGTGATCCTCGCCTCAGAGGCCTCCTCTGAATTTCCCGAAAACATCAGGGAAGAGCTGCCCGCGATCGTTTCCCACTGGCTCCAAAACCCAAAAGAATCGCCCATCCTCCTCGATGCAAAATATGCCGTAAAATGGCTCGATACTCTGCGCACATACACGCAGCTGGAGCAACACAACCCGGCATCCGGGCCGATCAAGAAGACCAAGACACCGAAACCGGTCCACATCGATTTCAGTTCCCTCCCCTTCCCGCCGGTGATGAAGCAAAAATTCAACTTCATTGACCTCTTTGCAGGGATCGGTGGCTTCCGCATTGCACTGGAGGAACTGGGAGGCAAATGTGTCTTCTCATCCGAATGGGACAATAAGGCGAAGGAAACCTACTTTCAGAACTACGGAGAGGTGCCATTTGGGGACATAACGAAGTTCACACAAACAGATAAAGGCGGATACATTCCCACTAAAAATATACTAAATCACGACATTCTTTGCGGCGGATTCCCATGCCAGCCTTTCTCACAAGCGGGCAGGCAGTTAGGCTTTGAAGACGCAAGAGGAACTCTTTTCTACGACATTTTGACCATTGCTAAAGAAAGAAGGCCAAAAGTTCTTTTCCTTGAAAACGTAAAGAGACTAAAAGGCCACGACGGAGGGCGCACATTTAAAGTTATCTGCAATGCACTTCGGGAAATTGGATACAAGGTGTATGCGAAAGTGGTTCGTGCCTATGACCAAGGAGTTCCCCAAAACCGCGAACGGATTTTCCTTGTGGCATTCTCTAATGCAATTGCGTTCGAATTCCCAAAAGACAACCGCCACTCTATCTACAAGAATGTAGGGGAAATATTGGAGAGTAACCCAGATCCTAAATATACTATTTCAGACAGAATGTGGGAAGGGCACCAACGCCGCCTACAAGAACATCGAAATAAAGGTAATGGCTTTGGCTATTCTTTGTTCAACCAGAGGGATGAATATGTAAATACCATCTCGGCTAGATACTGGAAAGACGGCAGCGAAATCCTAATAGACCAAGGCAAAGATAATCCACGCATATTGACCCCCAGAGAAGCCGCAAGAATACAGGGATACCCTGAACACTTCCTGCCACATGCCTCAAAAAGGCATGCTTATCAGCAATTTGGAAATTCAGTAGCAGTCCCAGTGATTAAAGCTATCAGCGAAAACATACTTGAAGCTCTAACTAAGTCCTCGCCAGCCAAAGAACTTCTCTCTATGGAACCAATAGTATTATGAAACCGGTTGCCCCTGAACAGACATTCAATGAAGCAAAGGACTTAGTCGGAAAAGTAGAAGCTAACTGGAAAAGCGTAAAATTACCAAAACCTTTAATTTCGGCATTTTCAAAGGCATGGGTAGAATACGTGGGCTATCCCGCTATAAGGTCGACGGGGATAACTAGACTACACACGTCATCAGAAAGGTCTGAGAATGTAGCCGATATAGATCTCGCACTTGGTATTGCAGTCAGTCCGCTTCGAGAACTCCTTCATCGCTATAAAGAATATGCTATAAAAGCAGTAAACGAAGCCGATATCACGGAGTTCAAGAAGGAATACGGATCTAAGGTCCAAGGAACTCCAGCATGTTGGAAAAAGCTAGAACCTGCGATAGATGCATTGCAGGAAATCAATGCGGAAGAAAAAGCACTCCTGAAGTCTTTCCTAACTGACTCAGAAAAATTTTACGATATTAAAGGAATCGCGCGCGACGACTTTGCAACTCCTGCTTTATGCAAGGCATCAGGTAAAAGAGTCGATCGATTCAGCATCATTGATCAAATAGCCGGAGCAAGTAATACGACGCCTGAAGTGTATCGCTTATTCGTGGATTTTATTGAAAAAATCGATCAGTTAGAAGGTAACGATGACTTTACATCATGTTTTGTCGCGATCTGCGAATTCTGCAGAGACTATGAGAGTCACGCAGGTCCGATTAAAACCAGTGATCCTGAGAGTCATAAGGTCCTACAAAACTTGGAAACGCTTTTGGGTGAACTTGAAAAAGAGTTTTCGAAATACAGAGGGGTTACTTTTACCTTCGCTCATTCTAAAGGCAGCGGAAGCTTCCCCAGGGTCCCCTGGGTCGGCATACTGCCTCCGGGGCAAAGTCCAAAATCAGGCATTTATTTTAGTATGTGCTTTGGCCGCGAAGGCAACGGCGCTGTAGCCGGGCTTGCTGAATCCGTGCAAAACAGAGGGCGAATACAGACAAACGAGCGCATCGAAGAATCCAAAGTCATTAACGTGAACGGAGGTGACCCGAAACAATACTACAACAACACCTACGAAAACCCGCTGGAAATCCTAAAAGACTCTTTCTCATACGAGGATCTGAAGGAACACGTCCGCGTCTCTCTGGATAGAGCGCTCGAATGCCTCGACTTAAAACAAAGTAATCCGCCTATGCCATTCACAAAGATTCCACCAGAAATATCAGATTATACTGTTTGTGAGGCATTACTATCAAAGCCTTTCACTATTCTTACTGGGGCATCAGGCACTGGTAAGACGAAACTGGCGACTAGCCTAGCTAAACACCTTAGCAATATTGACAGTAGCAATTCTCAAATCGTAGCCGTCGGTGCGGACTGGACCGATAACCGAAGCGTGCTGGGTTTCGTCAATCACTTGAATGCAGACAAGGACGGGCCGCGCTATCAATCCACGCCCATCCTGGATCTTCTGTTACGGGCCACCAACGATACGGATGTGCCCTACTTCCTCATCCTCGATGAGATGAACCTCTCGCACGTCGAGCGTTACTTCGCGGATTTTCTCTCTGCCATGGAACAAAAGGATGGCACACTTAAACTGCATAGCGAATCCTCGGAGCTGAGACGTGCCGGTAGAGATAGCGCTGACGTGCCCGCCGAAATCGAATATCCCGAAAACCTTTTCGTCATCGGCACAGTCAATATCGACGAGACGACTTACATGTTCAGCCCCAAGGTGCTGGACCGGGCCAACGTGATCGAGTTTACCGTTTCCGCGGGTGAAATTGGTGCTTTCCTGAAAGAACCGAACGACTATCCGGAAATCGAAACGGCCGCTCCTGGCATCGCGGAAGGTTTCCTACAACTGGCCAAGCAGGCCCGCAACTTGGGCTGCGAAAAATTGCCTGAGCAGCCCGCAGAAAAGATCAGCAAACACCTATTGGATTTATTCAATATCCTAAAAGCAGAGCGCTTTGAATTCGCCTACCGCACAGCCAAGGAAATCAATATTTACCTGCAGGTATGCCGCCATCTGGCGGAAGATAAAGCAGCATGGGACATCAGCGGCTGGCGCAATGATCTGGACGATCAAATCCTACAGAAGTTACTGCCTAAGCTACACGGCAGCGCCGGCCGGATCGGAAAGCTTTTAGCAACACTCACACACTATTGTGACAGTGGTGAATACAAGGCGGATATCTCTACCCAGTTAAGCGCTGCAGCGGAGCTGGAGTCAGGAGAAAAAACAGCGTTCCCGAAATCACTGGCGAAGCTTCAATCCATGATCGGCACACTACGGGACGAACAATTCGTCAGCTTCATCCAGTAATATGGCGATTGGCTTTAAACGGCTTGCGATTCCTCTCCGCCGAATCGACGGCGGGGACAACGGATGGTGGGTCATCGAACCGACCAGTCGACATCCCTCTCACGATCCTGCCGAATGCACTACAACTGGAGCGGTCCTGCCCAGCGGCTGGAAGGCCTTGGAAGCCTCAGAAGGCGACGAAAATGGTCCCGCACCGATTGAAGTCACAACCCGAGGTGATACTAGCTTTATCCGACTTCTGGAGACTCAAGAATACGAATGGGCAATTGAGCAGGCTGAGCTCGACACCCCTCTCGTGTTGAGCAGCTCCCTAAAAGACAAGCGATTCTGGAAAGACAAAAAGGCTAAGAGCGGCTCGTTCAAAGTCGTCAACCATCTTGGACTGGCCGATTTCAAAATGGAAGGGCCTGAGCTGCAAACACTGCATCTGCGGTTTGAGTTCGTCTCACGAAAGTTCGACTTCGATTCCGAATACCGGCGCCTGACCGAAGACATCGCAAATTTCTGCCAGCAATTACTTCTGAGCTGGGAGTCGCCCACGCGGCTACGCTTTAATTCCAATCCAGAGGTCGCGCATGAGCTGTTACTAGAGCAGTTTTTGTTTCTCAAGAACTTCATGACCAACGACCGCCTGCAGCGCTTACTGGAAGCGATCAGCCGGAATCCACATTCTGCCCTGATCAAAGAATCAGAATGGGTGCCAGCCGCTGCGGCCAAATCCGGCGACTATATGTCAGCCCCCTGCGGAATGCTCCGGGACTGGAGACAAACCAACGGAAAGCGTGTGCCCGGGGAAGTGATGGATGTCCGTAAATCCGATACACATGACACGGCCCCGAATCGCTTTATCAAATTTTCCTTAGCCCAGTTCAGGCAAATTTGTGACGATGTGTGTGCCCTAAAATGGACCGAGGATAATAAAACCTCTACATTAGGAATGGAGGCGAAGGAAATGCTCGATCAAATCGACGGGCTGCTGTCGCGGAGATTTTTTAATGAAGTCGGCCGCATGCAGCGTCTCCCCCTTGATAATCAGACCCTCCAGAAACGCGAGGGTTACCGCGAAGTGTTGCAGGCATGGCTGCTGACCCAGGCGGCGACTACTTTAGACTGGGAGGGAGAAAGGGACTGCTACGAAGGACCTTCCAGGAATGTAGCTACACTCTACGAATACTGGATCTTCATCCAGCTGCATGAAGTCCTTAAATCAATTTCCGGACTTGAGCCTGACAAAGTAAACACAGATCCGGATCGTTTCATTTCAGAGGCAGACGGCCAGCTTACCATCAATTTAAGGCAGGGTCGTTACTCGCGCAGTTCTTTCATCTGGAAAGGTGCGGGGACTGAGCTGAAAGTTGATCTTCAATACGAGCGGAGCTTTAGCAGTTCATCCTCAGCCATACAGAGCGGATCCTACTCCAGAACCTTTCGGCCTGATTACACGCTCTCAATATACCCCGCTGACTTTAAAAATGAAAAATTTGCGACTCAGTCAGGTAAGGTCGCCCACCTGCATCTGGATGCGAAATATCGAGCCGAGAATATTAGCGCTATATTCGGAAACAAAGACGTCACTGAGAAGGAAATCTCCGAGGAGAAACTAGAAGGCAAATCAGAGCGTAATTACAGGCGGGGCGATTTGCTGAAGATGCACACCTATAATGATGCGCTGCGCCATACCATCGGATCCTACGTGCTCTACCCCGGCACCAAAACGGCCGAAGCCGAGAAAATGCCGAAATTTCACGAGATCGCCCCCGGTGTGGGTGCCATGGTCATGAAGCCGGGCAACAGTGAATGCCTCAACGCCATGCGGCGATTTCTCGTTGAAGTGTTCAACCACCAAGCGGACCTGTTCAGCCAATATCGGTATCTCAGCGATACCAGCCACCAGACTTATTTGGATGCCCCTGCCTCCGTGGAGGAAGACGGCAACAGTTACAATATTGCGCGAACAGATGCACCTTGTGTGCTTGTATATCTCAAGAAAGAAAATGCAGACGAATTCAAGAAACAGGGATTCGCATACTGCCAAATCAGCTCATCAAATCCATCAAAGCCTCTCAATCTGGACTTGAGCATTGAAATAGGCTCTGAGTTCATTCCCTACGGAGGAAGCCGTAGTGAGCGAAAGAAAACGCTAGGTTGGCGGGCAAAAATTCGTAGCGTCCGCTTCGCAGAGAGAGGCGAGCTTAACAAATATATCGAGCAAAACTACCCTTCAGCATCGGTGAGACCTAAAACCGCTGAGCACTACATATTATACGAATTTTCGGACATTGGCAATTTTGCAGTGAAGGATGTAAACTCCCTGCATTCCAGCAGGCAGTCGACATCTACCTATATGGCGATCACATCCAAATGGTCAGACATTCTTAGCAGTGAAGAGGCGCACTCATTTCGCTTGGAATCGCCTACCCTACCGTGATTCAACCAGTAAAAACACACCCGCGCGTGGGCTATGATCCAGGATTAGGCATCTAGCTCAGCAATCGCTCCATCCGCCAAGCAATGCCAGCCTCGGCTGGATGAAACTTTTTCTCTTTGGGGACAATGACACTGCGGCCATCGAGGTCTATCAGTTCGCGCTGACCTTCGATACGATCGTCAAGTAGCGGGCTGGCCCTCCAGACGAACCCCAAATCACTCAAAGCGGGACTAATGAGGTGTCGGTCTAGAGCCCAGTGGTGATTTTTAGAGAGGACGATTCCGTTGGTCGGGTGATCGTTATGGCTGTCCGAGAATGGAACGATATGGCAGGCATCAACGATGGATAGATCTCGAAAACGGAAGCGAACACCAGAGGCCGCGCAGGTGAAGTCGTAAACCTGCTTAACTGTCTTGGCGAAGGCGGCCGAACGCTTGGGATCGTCATTGTAGCGATCGGGATCCTCGGCGGCAACTGGCGCGTCTGACCGAGGGAGATGCACTTCCTGCATGAATGCGAGAAGCAGATCACGCTGTGCGGGGAAATAGCGAGAGATGAGCGCGTGGCGGATTAGCTCCCGGTCGTCTGGTTTTTGAAGGTAGTTAAAGAGCTCCGGATCGAAAGATGCATGGCTCATATTCTCGCGAATCGACTTTACCGATGGTGAAGATGAGGCATTAAACCCGCTCTTGTAAAGTGGCTGACCGTCGGCGCTGTAGCACATCCAGAGTTTATCTCCACAGAGATGCCAGAATGGATAGTGGATCTTTGCGTGATCGCCTGGACCGCCGACAATGCGTAGATATTCGCCATAGCGGTCGACGAGTTCATGAGAAAGTTGGAAGCGGTTATCTGTGACAACACCCTGCTCCACCAGATCGATAAGCGAAAGAACAAGAGCTGGCTTATAGGGCTTTTCGTAGCCGGCACTCTTATCGCGTTTCAAATCATAGAGGGCTTCGAGTTGATCGGTCAGTGGCATGGCTGCTTATTAGTGGTATAATACTAAACTGAGATCTACGCGGACTCGATCCTTCGGATAAGCTGCTCTATATACAACACCAACTCTGCTTTTTTTGGCCAAGAGCCTGTGTCCATTTCGTTAGCATGCGCCAGATTATTTCGAAGATCTTCTAGATCTACCATAAATGAGGACCATTCATCCTTCGAAAATCCTGTTTTTGCGAACAGGTCCGTAGTTTTTGCGAAAATTTCTTTCTTATCGCAAATTTGCAGGCAGTCAGCTAAGCTAATCTCTTCTTTTTTCTCCATCCTTAGCTTGTGAACTTTTTTTGCTCCAGCTTGCCGGCCTGCTGAAAGCAATTCGAGCCACCAATCCCCTTCCCCTTCGTCCTTGATCATTTGCAGCAACTCCATCTCAAGGATGGAAACCAGACCAAAGAGCCACATACGCACAGGCGCTTTCTCCAAATCGCTACGCGTAACAATCGCACTTGGAGTGCCCAGAAAACGCAGGAAAACATACTGCGTTTCGGCCAAGGCCTGGAGGACCTCAAGGAGCGGTGTCTTCTCATCCAGCAGCGTGACCTCGGTAAAAGGCATCACGGATGCCCCTAGGTTCCCTTCACTGAGTTTTTCTTTCTCCACATAACCCTGAGGGACTCCGTCAACTGATACACCGACAACATCAAAGCTCTTGGACTCCATAAAAGCCCTCACGGACTGAGCGGAGTGATTGGAATCAAACATGGCTAGCGGCTCAGCAATCTCGCGGGCTGCAATGCGATCCCGAAATATTCGGTGAAGGTCTTCGTATTTTGATCTCATATGCTAGGGTATATTTCGCTAAAACTTATGTATGACTAAACATGTAGATCTAAGTTATGTTTCTAGCCAGTAATAAATAGCAGAAGCTATGACACAAAAACGGCTTTCCTTTTCCCGGAAGTTACCCTACTCTCCTTCCATCGTTCTTTAAAATTCTCGCGTCTTTAACGCATCATGAAGTGTCCCGCCTCGCGGGATAACGCCAACCGGGTCTCCATTTAGGAGAGTCACCACGGTGGTCCAATGATGTGCGGCCTGACGCAACCGAAACCAAGCACTCTCCTACACGTAAGATCGTTCCGTAGGGTTCGATCTTTTTTTGTGCCTAGGCGAGTGCGTTTAACCAGCCAAATAAACGCACACCATGAAAAACAAAATCAAAGAAGAAGACCGCCCTCAAAGCTATTGGATACACGCCGATCCGCTAGCTGAACTACTAGCTGGCATTAGCGGCAAGGCTCGCCGCGCAATAATTCGCGACTACTGGAGCGCGGGGCAATTAGATCAACTCGACCCAGCCCTGCTTCAGGATGAACTTGACGAGGAAAAACGTGAACGGCTGGGACAGATCAGTCCTTATTTCATGGGCGGAGAGTTCCTGCCGAAGCGACTCCCCCGGGAATCGACAATCGCGCGTATCGAACTAGAAACGACCACCCACGATGTGATCGAACTACGACCAGCTCTCCCGTCGCCTCTTCAATCAACAGCTGATAGGCCGTCAACTGAAGCTCATGGTTGAATGCTTCCAGCTCCACATTCGGTGTGGCGGCGCAGGTCTTGAAGTCAACTGGGATGTTACCAGCTCTCACAAGGTCCACGTATCCAAGAAGTGGAGACGGTAGCTCTGCGAACTCCCCCTCCAACTTCACTTCGACGCCGAGTGGAATATCTTCCATCTTCGCATGCGGTGAATCCAAGTAGGCTTTCAGGATGGTCTTGCCCTTCTCATATAGCTTTTCTCGATCCTTCTCATCGTTGAACTCCACAGGATCTGTCACCTCCTGCTCACAGAGCGCCGTTTCATACGCCCCTAGGACGGCCTGCTCGTCATGAGACTTTCCATGCCACCTCCCGAGATGGAACGTTTGTAGGCCAGTATGCACCGCTTTTCCTAGATGGAAAGCCGGGCTCGTGGGCTCTGAGAGTTTCAAGACCTTCTTGAAGTAATACTTCAGCGAACAGCCAAGGTATAACTTCAGGGAAGACGCAGAGATGTGAGTTAGGCACCCATCACTGCTTTTCACAGGGAACGCGACCACCTTGCACTGGCCATTTTGTTTAGGGTCGTATGGCTTGATCATCGACGACCTCCCCGTTGATACCCGGACTTGGGTTTCGATGCGTAGGTGCTGAACAGCTCGTCGATTAAGCCAGAGGCCGACATCTTGTTGAGCTGTTTAAGACCGCAATTGAAACGGTTATGTGCCACCTCATCCAACTCGGGAAACGGAATTTCATTTTCCTCCATGAGCTTCTCTATTAGGTTTCGTTGCTTGTCCGAGCAGTTCCAAGCTGCATCTGGGTTTACGGTGGGTTGAGAGATCTGCGATCCCCCGACACCGCCACGTCGGAACGGCGGCAAAGCGGCGGGCTCAGAATCACCGGGTAGATAACCTGGATTCTGGATCTCACGATCCACCGCTTCCTGCAATTGTTGATAAAGCTGAGCGCTTGCGGCTTCAACTTGAGAGAGGTCACTGACCTCGGTCTTAACTGTCACCGAATACTGGTGACTCGAATACTGAGGGAGCCCCAGCTTTTTACTATAGTTTGCTTCGAGGGTGATTGCCATCGTAAGCCTCCTTTCTGACTGACCCATGTATATACAAAAACACCCAGAGAGCGGTCAGACTCTTCCGGGTGCTGATAGCGACAGGGTGTCGTTATCATTTGTATATAACGTAGAAGGAGTGATATTTGCGTATCACCTTTAGCTTAACTGAAAGATCCTGAAGCTATGCTAGCAGGGCGTTTGCAATATCGACCATATCCTGACGTATCAGTGTTCGGCGCAGCTGTATATCCTCGCTCTCGCTTCGATTAGCCTCTCCTAAAACAAAATGAGCCGCCTTGATTGCGCCTGCTGAATTCTCACCCTTGAAATCGCTCCTGAGTGAGTCCAGCGCATCTGGGCAGGCAGCGTTCTTCAACTTTATTTCCTCTTGAAAAGAAGCGATGGCTGCGTCAGCCCCTCGATCATAATGTTTTACTGTGTAGAGAATATCGAATGCATCTTTAGGCTGCTGCCGGAATTTAAATGCTCTGAACTTCAGGGCTAAATAGGGGCCCACCTCGCACACCCGTGCAGTGATATTTTGCTTTATTCCAAACAGATCTTGCCCGGAAAGAGAAATACTGCGGGCGCTTTCCAGCGCGCGGACGACACCTGGCATCACACTCGCCTGAACGTCATCTACCATGCGTGCACCATCTCGATTCGCCCCATCTTCCACGAGAAAATCGATATACATTTCAAAACCATCTACCTCTTTGGTGTAGCGAGCTTTGTTATGGTCTGTCACTCTGAAGCCTTGCGCACTCAAGTCAGAGGAAAGTGTTCCATACTGGCCTGCTGATGCACCAAGTGCAATTCCTAGATCAACATCGAGAGTGGCCGGACGCGGCAGTGCTTCTGCGCTTTCAGGATGTTTACAAATGCAGGTCGGCACCAAGCCTCCAAGCAAAACCAAATCGTCGTGATATCGTCCAAGCGCTGGCCAGATGGTCAAGAATGTAGGCAGCGATTGTGACGTCGCCCTGGGATCATAGGCATGATAGGTATCGTATTTCATTTGCGACAGAATCCTTTCCAGTCTCTGAATGCTTGCGCGGCATCAGGGCCTCGTAGACCAGTCTTCTTTAAATCAACGTAAATTTGAGCATCTGAAACGAGGGTGAACGGATGATTGTTGCGGGACTCGGTCTCTAAAAAAACACCTTCGTCTTTTGGAACATGCAACCAAACCTTCCCGCCTTCTTTAACTGATCTGAGCCCTAACGATTCCAGGCTAGCGGTCTCCGGAAGGCGCTTCACGTAAGCAGAGCAAATCGCCGGTTCCGTATACGGGCATCGTTGGTAAGCGCCAAGCCATTGTGTGAATGCGAGTGGAACTGATTCGTTCTTTGCCCATTGTTGTAATTTGTCTGCCACTTGTTCGGGTCCGCCAATAGGTCCGGCATAATACGATGTTGTGCACCTCTTTTGGAGATTGTCCGCTGCACACCATTCATCGAGCAGTCCGTCGAAATCATTGAGCCGATACTCTCGAGGGCTTAATTTGTCCAAGTAAGCTTGTGCGACGAAGTAATTCACAAGCCTTGAGACCATACCCGAGCTCACGCGAGTCCGTTTTACGAGTTCAGCCTGGGTCCATACTTTATCTCGATCGGTAAGCAATGAGCGCACTAGGCGTCCACTTTTCCCCTCAAATATATTTCGAGGCTCTAGTTCATAGTTGAATGACCGGCCGGGAAGAGTCTTTCGATCAACCATTAGTCCATCCGCCCTAAGCCAAGCGCGTCCGTTTAAGTCGATGCAGGAGAGGTGGTGCTCTTTACAGAATTGAAGCACACGTTGAGTTAAGTTTGGCGCAACGAGCAGGGTCTTACTGTTAGGCCCTCTAGAGAGAATTTCCTCAAGAGCTGGGATGCCGGGCTTTAGCTTGAACTCGACGCTAAAATCCAAGGTTCTGCCGTCCAATTGGAGACACACCTGCCCATCAAGAAAACGGTTTGAACTGCGCTCTTGGAAGTTTGCCCATTGCAGGTCAGGGTCTTCACTGATTAGTTCACGGAAGTGGTATAGAAGGTCTTCCTCCCTGCGAATACTCATATTCTTACTGGATGTGCTGTTTTTCAAAGTGCATTAAGAAATGCCTACCTCAGTAAGAAAGTCAACATTCTTACTATTTAACACTACTCTTACAGTCAAGTAAGAAAAGGCTTTACTAGTAAGAATAGCGAAAATCCTAAGGAATATAGGGATCTCCGGGCCCAGAGCTTCAAAAGTGTCGGATAAAAGATGCTTCTTTTGCAGTCGCCGAAAAATGATGCTGGGCAGGCAGAGCGATCAGCGCAGGTTCTGCCCGGAATAAAAAAAAATCACGAAGCGTATTCTTATTCTTTTTTTTATTTACCGCTCACATCTTACATTTCTCCTTTTACCGTCTTCTTAGTGGCGATTTCGTGGTCAGATGATGGCGGTTATTCGGGTATTCTCGGGTGAATACTCGGACACGCATCGTTCAAGCTCTAGGCAGCGCTGGGCTACCCAAACCACAAGCCCCTGATAATCATCACCTAAGGGCACATTATTGCTGTGACATCATCCGTCACCAAGAACTCAGCTCACTCTGTTTTTGGATTTATAAATGTGGTTCCCTTGATACAGCTCCCAGTTTGTGATGATGATCATGCATTCGCTGTCGTCGTCATAGGGTTGGTCTACAACTATGCGGCTATTTCTCTCAAGTTTACCTCTGCAGGAGAGATATTGCTTCCTGCTTACCAGACAAGCTTCGATCACGTCTGAATGAAATAGTATAACTTGGCCCGGCTCAAGAAAATCGCTTTCTGGGACACGACTAGCCTGGGAAAGAAAATAGACCCAAACCCGTAACATTTCCGAGTTTCCGAATAGTTCCGGCTTTTCGAGAATGTTGCGATAGAATTTAAAGTAACCCTTGGTGTCTCGGTTTGGATAATTCTCAACCCGGTAGATAAGACCGCGACCTTTCCGTTTCTTTCGAGTGGTGATCAATCCTTCGACCGACAAATACTCGATCGCAGTTCGAACTTTACTCACACTCAAGCCTGTTTTTTTGGAGATCTCGTCTCTACCACAGAAGCTATCCCCAACACCGAATTGGCCTAGCTGTTCATGCTTGGCAACGAGTAGCAGAAAAATGTATGCATTAAGCGCAGAAGGATTCCCAAGGTCAACTATTTGACCTAGAATGCTGTTTTCCTATTTTACGAAGCCATTACGAGTTCGGATTTGTGACCTTACATCTTCAGCTTTTTGGGCGAGGGAGCGTGTGTCTTCCAAATATTCACCGTCAATATAATCTTCAAGGGGTTGAGCCTTCTTTAATACCTCTGGACCTTCGCTTGTTTCAAAGATTCTAGGTTCGCCGTAGAGAGAGGTCCAGGGGTCATCGAAACGTTGAATCTCAAATGCCCGAGTAAAGGGAATCGATTCTCCAATGTCGTGTAAGTGTAGGTGTTGTTCACGAAGAAATACGTCGTCAATCTCGTCGTTCCGTAGCTGTTCTTCATCCTTGGAATCATTACTAATGGAAATTCGGAAATCAGAAGATGCCCCAAGTTTTCTACACTCAGACGGCGCCCAATCAGGCAATTGCCCCTTGCAGCTATCGTCTGCCCGGATTGCGGATTGGGCAGTCAATATAGTCGTAGTTGACGTTGATTTAGACAGCCAACTTAGCGTTGTCTCAGTTTCAGAAAGGTCGTTTGCGGTCTGACTGATATTGTTTCTTCCGAGCCAGTCGAAGATACAGAGATCAAATTCCCTGGAGATCAATAGGTCATTTACTTCGGGGAGTCCTCGATCGTAACCCGGCAGAAATAAGAATTCGACATGCTCCTCGAGGCAACGTAGAGCTGCTAGAAGATCGAAAGCCCCTTGTTGCCCGTATACTTTCAGACTCGGGATCATCGGCTCAACTTTCTTTTCCCAGCAGATCCCATTGCTAATTTTCTCGAAAAGCGTTCCTGTAGATACGCAGAGGAAGCGAAGCGTGAACTCGTCCTGAGGAGTTTCAGTCGACACGAACAGAACTTTTTTCCCTTTCGAAGCCGCTTCAGCAGTCGCCTGAACGGCGAAAGCAGTTTTACCAGATCCAGTGGGGCCAACCAAAGTAATCATATGAGGATGCCTCCTGGAAATAGCAGTATCCAATTCTGGCAAACCGATTTGCACCGCGTAGTTAGTCGGTGTTTCAGGGATCATAGAGCCGCATCCGAATGCTCCGCCTGCTTTTCCCTTCGGAAAGCGAATTTCAGGCACGTGGACACTCATTTAGGGCCTCCTTTTCCGCCGCGCAGTGCTTCGCTCAGAACGCGGTCAATCTCCTCCTTAGTAATCAGCCACGGCCCGAGACCAGTGACCACGTCGATGCGCCCCTCTTTGATCCGCTTTCGCAGGGTAGAGACGGGGACGCCCAATATTTCCGAAGCCTCGCGTAATTTGTAGGCGAGGCGTAGTTCATGTTTCGTTAGTTTTATAGACATGCTATAACAGTAGCATATCTGACCTCGTTCAAAATTGGTTCATGAAGCGCTTAAGTGCCTTGCTTAGCATATATTTTGCGTTCAAGGCATCTGCCATGTGCAGGCCAAAGAACTTTCAAAATTCGTTGATCACGGCGAAAAAACACTGTCAAGAGCCAGAATGCAGAAAAATGAAAAAAACTTTACGAAAGCTTACTGCGTTCGATTTTTATTTCATCACTAAAGTCCCTACCAAGACCGCATGCTCTTTTGAAGATCGCCACCGCATGGTATTCGAATCCGCGAGAGCTCTCTCGTGATACGTTTTCCAGCCATTCCTTATCGCTTATAAATCGCCTCCTGAGTTCCAAAGTATTAACGCCATCTTCTTCAGATAAACGACCACTATCCAAATGGGATTTTAGCTCCTCGTTTTGCTGTTTAACCTTTTTGAGCGTTCGGCTGATGAACGCCTCGACCGTATTTCTTCCGTGCATATAAGGCCACCCAGCTTCCTTCAGGACCTTCGCTATTTTCTCAAAAGAGTAGAATTTTTGGTCCTCAAGAAACTCATAAGCATAAACGTGTCGGTTATCAAATCCCTGCTCTGCTTTGGTCAAGAGATCCTCTGCTCTCTCTAGGAGTCCAAGGTAAAAACCGTCATAGTAGAAGTCTGATTCTCCATTCGGTATCGCATTCCGGATCAGTTGCTCCGGGTCTCCTCCTGGTTTGCCCAAGTCCAAAGTATATCGCGTCGCTAACGTCGCTGCAAGCTGAGCAATCTTCCATGCGCGTTCCTTAAGCTCCAAATTAGTATCTTCCAGCGTTTGGTTGGTTTTGGCAGTTTTCGCGGTCTTCTTCGGCATATCAATTCCTCAAGCTTTAGTTGGTTTATAATTACTGGGCACCGGCAGGTTCGTGAGTCCTGCATAGTGACGAGACGTCACTTCAGGGCTGGAGTGACCAAGATATTTCTGCGCATAAAAGAGGCTCATTGTCGTGGCGACGTGTGAGCCGAACTCCTTACGCAAACGGTGGGATGGCTTCGGATCGTCGACACCCAGCCAGCGAAGCCACTTGATCAATTTCTCATGAGCCCGTCCGCAGCGGTATTGATAATGGTCACTATCCTTGTGGGCAGCGAGTTCTTTGCTGTCATCTATTCTACTGGGCACAATGAATCTGCCCTCGCCATGCAGGTTATCTAGCTGATCGTAGATTTCACTTTGCAGAGGCACGACACGGCTCTCTCCAGACTTAGGGCGAAAGTACGCAGTCTCTTGGATTTCGACAAAGTAGTTTCCTTGATCATCCTCCCGGATCCAGCTCCACTCAGCCTTATCGGCCTCGTTGCGGCGCATGCCAACGCCTAGCTCCAAGAGCATTAACAGATAGGCCGCTTGATTGGGCTCTCGGTAGATTTCATCTGGGACTTCATCCTTCCTTGGATAGCCATCTCGAAGTAACACACTCTGATCCCACAGTTTAGTCAGGATCGCTTCAGGCAGGGGAGAGTAAGACTGAAGCTTAACACTAACTGGCTTCACCTGCTCGAAAGGATTATCAATGACCAAGCCTAGGTCACGGTAGGCCGAGAGAGCTTGGAGGGAGAACATCGCAGCCGCATTACGTAGAATCGCATTCAAAGTGCGCCGCGCTGAAGCTGGTTCTTTTTTGGCCTCGATCGCTGCCTTCAAATAAGCACCCTTGAAAGCTTTAATTTTCTCACTCTTCAGCGCAGAGAGCTTCTTCACTCGGGTTCGCTTACAGATCCGCTTTAACTCTCGGACATAGCGTGCGGAGGTCTGCGGTCTTAAAGGTTTATCAAAGCCAGCCAGCGCCTGTTGATACAAATTGCAGAATTCATCGATCGTGGGATCATTCGGAATGGAAGAGCGCTTCTTACCGTGAATCGCAACCGTCTCCTCCCATCCCCGGCTTACCAGATCAGCAGTGATAGCCTTAGCTTTTGTTTTGGCAGCACGTTCGGCAGTTTCCCCAGTCGAAAACTTACGGCGCGTTCCGGCATGCATAATTTCGACGTAGTAATATTTAGACCCTTTCTGTTTAAAGAGCCTGAAGCTATTTGAGCCAACTGATTGCGTCTTTTTCCGTGCTTTCATATTGCGCTACCCACCCTAGCATAGCGCAATAATAGCGCAATCTAGAACACATAAGAATGAACAAAAAACCACAAAAACACACCTGCAAGGCATCGCAACCAATTGATAAACAGCGCATTATGGCTCACCCTCGCCAAGTTTTGCAAGTTGTTGATTTCCAGTAAAAAAGCGACTCATAATCCCTTGGTCGTGGGTTCAAGTCCCACCGGGCCCACCAGTTTTCAGATCAACTTCGAATGTTAAGGATTCTTAATCGAAATTCCGGCA
>JBDNAG010000264.1:0-5774 GCA_039768565.1 Akkermansiaceae bacterium
GGCTTCAAAGCCCTCCCGCCAAAAGCAATTTCCTAGCAGTCATCGAAATCACTCCTTATCTTTGTAGAAGGCTTCCACCGCGGCGGCCGTCTTTTTTCCGAGGATAACGTAGCCTTCCGAATTGTAGTGAACATTGCCCTCTCCAATACGCGGCAATTCTCCGTCATAGAGAGTGGTCACATTAGGCATTTCTCGACCCGCCCGATTTTGCTCCATGATGACCTGAATAATGAAGGCGCGTTTGTTGAACGCCTTAAGTCCATCAGTCTGCTCCAGGTAGGAAAAAAGCGCCTCCAACCGTTCCACTTCACTCTCGGGAGCATTGCCCGCCGCAGCCTCAGCCTTGGCGACGACCTTTTCCCCTACCGTAGAGATCATCTGGTTTAGCAATTCGCCGTCCGCCATATAGGACGGAATGAACACCGGTAAATCCGGAGCATCTAGATCAGCGCGCAGATCCGTAACCAACGTTTCCAAACTGTCAAAATACGCGTCTGCCAACTGCTTCTTCGTTCCATCAGCCCCGCCTTGCTTCCAGAAAAAACCGCAAAATTCCGGATTTGAAATTCTCCGGGCTTCCGCCACCGCATGCATCAAATCCTGATACAAGGGTCCCTTTTTCCCATCGTAAGTAAGCTGGGCTCGGTCGAAAGACCACTCCTTCGCAAAAGCGCTGATGCCCGTTCCTCCAACCGCCACTTTAATGATTCCGATGGTGTCGTTTGGCCAGAATTCCGCCAACTGATGCGCAAAGGATACTCCTGGACCATGACGTTGCGTCGGTACGAAATACTCCCAACGCCCATTCGCCCAAATCCGAATACGTTCATGCGTCTCCGTGTAAGGAGCCTTGAGATTTTTCGCTCGTCCTGCTCCTTGCATATTAGATTGTCCCATTAGAACGAATACGCGAAACTTTCCATTCTTCGAAATTGGAGCCTCGCCCGCACCCATGGTGTTCGCCTGCTTAAAACCGATCGTATTCCATTTCGAAACTACCGAACGGACGAATTCGGGAAAGAACTGCATGACTTGACTGTTCTTTGTTTTACTAAGGCTATGCACCAATTCAGCGCTATCTCCAAGGCCCACTTCCTTATATTTCTCCACTACTCTCAGACCATGCGCAGCGTCGTGAATATCTCCCTCCGCCCCAGGTTCTTTGCGGTAGGCAAGAAAGATAGGGGGAGCGTTTTTTGTGATAGGTTCTAGCATCCGTTCACTAAAAGATTGGCCCGGGAGAGCTTGTCCCATATATATCCCTGCAATGCTTGGGTCCAGACTGTGCGCGAGTTCCCAGCTCACAATGCTTCCCCGCGATTGCCCCCCGATAAAGATCTTATCGATATCCAAATTATAGGTCGCTGCATTCTCCTTCACCCATGCGAACATCATTTTAGCATCCGCCGCGCAAGTTAGATAATCGGACATGCCTTTGATCTGCGCAATGGATTCCCAACTCACGATCGCTATTCCTTCTGCTACCGTAGGATCAGCCCAATCGCTTTTAAGGTCATCCGCCGTCGTACCGTTGTGATGGGCATACAAAAACACCGGGGCAGGTTCGCTGCCGGACGGCAAATAGAGATTCACCCATTGCCTGTCCTCCGGTCCATAGGAGATATGGGCGTGAGTCGGAGTTTTTACTTGTCCGAAAAGGCCGACGGACAGAAGCGGCAGCGCGCATACGAATGCGAGCAAAAATTTGGCAGGTGACTGGGGTAGTGTATTCATTATTTAGTTACGAGTATAAGGTTTTTGCTCTTTAAAATGGTCTTTTGGGCAGTCATTTGAGGATCGCCGACATATTAAAATTCACGGTTTGCTCGACGAGGTGATCCTCGGAAATCCCGGTGTCTTTCGTATACCATCGGGCAATACCCGTAATGATCTGTAAGATGTGGACGGCAGCGATGTTGATATCGAGATCCTGGAGCTTTCCTTGGTCCGCCAGTTCGCGCATTGCTACGCAAATCAGGCTCAGGTAATTTTTGCCCCGTTGAACCACAGCCTCCTGCTGTGCGGGTTCCAGATGGCGGCGCTCGGGAAATAGGAGCGCAAATTCCAGTCCCTTTTCAAACAATCTGCGTAGGTGCAGTCGGATGATTTCCCGCAGCCGTTCCTCAGGGTCCTCAACCTGTTTCGCAGGCTCAATGACATCACGCTCCACGCCATCCATCGCGTGAATCAGGATCTGAAAGAGCATATCCTGTTTGCTGGTGATATAGTGATAAAGTCCCGCTTTGGTCATACCAACCGCCTCGGCAATATCGCTGATGGATGTCCCTCCATAGCCCTTTTGCACCATCAACCGTGCCGCCGTGCGGAAGACTTCCGCGTTACGCGCCTGTCCTTTTCGCGTCGTTATGGGTTTCGCTGGATTTACTAGCATCACAAGAAAGAGAAGTCGTTCGAAGGCCGGCCCGGGCAACCCTCGCTTACGACAACACACCACGAAGGAAATACGATGTCACGGAAAAACCTACCGATCGTTCGGTAAAATTACTAACTTCGGAATTCGTTACGAATCGAGTGCGAAAGTAGAGATTGAAGGGATCCCTCGGATATAACATGGCAGTTAACCGGCAGTCGAATTGAGCCAGACTAATGAATCACGCGATGCTTGTTAGTCCGCTGTGGCTAAGGCTTCCACTTCCGCGCAAGCCATGGCGGACATGAGTATCGTCACACCGCTCCGCGACTAGAACCGAAATGTCATCGCGGCCTTGGTGCTGATATCGGATTTTAAAGTGCGCCAACTCCCGCGCGAAGTATCCATCTCCTGATTATAGACCAAGAACAGCTCGTTACCGGGTTTGATGGTCCAGCGGATGCGGCTATTCATGCCATATTGTTCGGACTCGCTGTCCCATTGACTGGCGAACACCTGCTTCCTCGATAAAGCCTAAGGCGGGATTAAAGTTCTTTTCGATTTGCTCCGCTTTCACGCCCCATTCCCATGCAGAGTTGGGATAGGCCAGAGCCGCCCCGTAAGCAAAGTCGTTGCCGGAAAGATCAGAAGTGAACGACTTCATCACATAAACATTGCCCTCCACGGTTTGGCCACTGCCGCTGAAGTCTGAATTCTTATAATTAAAGTCGTAGCCAACGAGGGCATTATTGTCGTCGGACGTCGGATCTCCGATCGTGGCAATGATCCCGGTTTTGGATTCGCTCAGCACATTCATGGAAGTGCGGGCCACGGTGAGATTCTTTGCTTCCAGATCCTCAAATCCATCCACCATGACGTTGAGCAGTCCGAAGTTAAGGTCACCGATTCGGCCGGTGATTTTCCCCCCGGCGAGAATATCCAGGGGCTCGCGTCTACGTCCCAATCCGATACGGCGCGAATGGAACGGCAAGGGAGACCGCTCGAGATAACCCCCTTTCTCCCCCATCCGATCCGGTCCAAAGGCGGCTTCAAAGCCCTCCCGCCAAAAGCAATTTCCTAGCAGTAAATAACATCTATATTACAGTCGGAGAGTTAGATTTTACTGGTATCGACATACTTCTAAAAAGAATCCCTTGTGGCGTTAAAAACTGTATTTTTAAAGCTGTTGATTTTAGTTTTTGGATATCATAGATAATATGCCTAACAAGTACATGAATCAGATTCGTCAACCTGACGCACTCTTTGCATACGCAAAGAATCCGCCAGAACCACTCACCACTTAAGCAGGGTGTTAGGCATTAAAGAAAGGAAATAGGCACAATGAAAATATATCGAAAACTACTTCAAGCCTTATCAATGGCTTTCTTTTTTAGTCAAACTGTTCTAGCCTTTTCAGCTGAGAGTGATGTACCTAGTAAAGAAAAGATAGCACGAGAGAAAGGGATACAGACTTCAAAGAAAAGTGATCGCGATCCTGCTCGATGGGAAAAGACTATCAAGAAATTTGAGGCTGGCGATGTCACAATGCCACCGCCCAAGGGCGCAGTGCTGCTGGTCGGAGGATCGAACGCGAGGCGCTGGACTGATGTAAACGACCATTTTCCGAACAAACAGGTCATCAACCGTGGTTTCGGTGGCGCGCGACTCAGCGAGGTATATCACTTTGCTGATCGCATCGTGCTACGCTATGCGCCAAAGACCATTCTGGTTAACGCTGGCGGCAACGACTTGGGTGCGGGCAAGTCGCCCGAACAAATCCGCGATACAGCTCGCGCTTTAATCGCCAAGGTTCGCTCAGAACTGCCTGACACACGCCTCTATTTAATTGGCTTGCCGATCATGAGGAATAGCAGCATCAACCCGAGGGCTCGAGCCAAGGTTCTGTCTATGAACAATCATTTCGCGGACCTGGCTCGTTCGGAAAAGAATGCTGAGTTCATCGACTTAGTACCGGCCTTTCTTGATGATCAGCGGAAGTACCGACCGGCGCTTTTCGTTAAGGATGGTATTCATTTCAGCCCCAAGGGGTACGCGATTCTCACCAAACTGATCAGTGGAAAGCTATGAGCAACCCCCTTTCTCCCCCATCCGATCCGGTCCAAAGGCGGCTTCAAAGCCCTTCCGCCAAAAGCAATTTCCTAGCAGTAACGGCAGCCGCGCGTTGACTGTGGGTTTGGGGTTCTAATCAGGCAAAAATTCGACTCGGAGCAGGTCAGGCGGTTGGGTGCTGCGCCTTACCCGGCGTTTTAGCAGCCTGTCGAGATCGCTCCATGCGAACGTCTTGCTTCGATCTATTTAATCTGAGTCACATTTTTATTGATCAGGTTGAGAGCGAACACTCTGGATTCTTCGTCCGACATGATCAGCAAGTTGTGAACTTTATCCAAGGTGAAAGTCTTGATGAAAACATCCTGAACATCTTGTTCCAACTCTTTGTCGTAACTGGTCTTGTATATCTGGATCCGCCACAAAAGTTTCTTGGTCTTCGGGTGATGGGCAAGGATCACCCCACCGTTTTGGTCAGTGCCATTCTGAAACCCAAAGTGTGGAACAGAATAGACTGCCTCGGCGGTTGCTATAGTGGGAACTTCCGCTGGAGCACTTCTTTTCGCTATTGCGCTTGAAGTCAGGAGAAGAGCGAAGACGGTTGTGTGAATTAGTGTTTTCATCGCATCTATGACACCTAAAGGTTGAGTTTCTTAGATTTTTTTGCAGAACGTCCGGGGTGTGGCAGCGGCTACCGGGAGAGCACCTCCGAAACAGAGTTAAGTGCTGTAGTAAAGAGCGTCATGCCGACTCGGAGCGAGTAGCCGCTTGTCCACCACTGTCTTATCAGCCCTCGTTTCTTACACGTCGACGGTCAGCCAGCTCCTTGTCAGAGAATGGAGTCAATCGACCGTCTTTGAGATGAAACACCTCAACAGTCTTACAGAAATCTGCGGTGTAGACGGTGATCTCTTCTATCGTGCCGCTTCTGGAAGCGTGCAGTTTGATAGCATATTTCATGTTCACAAAATTTAAACGCTGAAATGAGCCTCCAGATTTCGAGGTCTTGTATTCGTAGAGTGGCAGATCGGCGGCGATGATCTTGTAATTCGTATTGACGTAAACATCTGGGGCATCTTTCGCGGGTGAAGCCACTTCCAAGATCTTGATCTCGTCCCGGTAGATGTGTTTGACCACAATACCTTCGACATTCGATTCGATCTCCTTCTCCGTTAATTCCGCTCTCAAGATCGGGGAAAGGAGAATGGGGAGCGATACAATGTAGATTTTCATTTGGATTGTTCTTTGGGCTAATAGTATTTATTAGTATCATCTCTCTATGTGATATCAAGCAAGGCACTCATCATCCAGAATGTCTTGAAAGCCCCAATCAACC
>JBDNAG010000048.1:0-41448 GCA_039768565.1 Akkermansiaceae bacterium
GCTAAGAACAATTCCATCCTCACTGAAGAAGGCATTGCTGAACTCGGAGCCATCTTCAAGGAAGGCAATCTTGTTGAGCGCAGACTCGCCTTTGCTGAAATGCTTAAGCAACTCACTCCGGAAAACGCGCGCCAATTACGCGAGCAAATCGCCCACATGCCACAAGACTCCCCCGAATTTCGTGAATTCCACTACGCCTGGGGAGCCATCGCCGGAGACGAAGCCATCACCCATGGAAAGGACACCCCAAAACGCGACATGGCGGCTGCACTCGCCGGCTGGGCATCCGAGGATCCCTCGTCAGCCATGACATACTTCGACTCTCTCTCTCCCGAGGAACAAAGCAACGCCTCTCACATGAAATGGGGAGCTGCCTTTGGACTCGCCGACGCTGATCCCCAACTCGCCACTGAATTTGCCATCGAACGGTCACAAAACGGTGACAAGGATGCAGGCCGGATGATCCACATTGCCGCTGCTGCTGCCATGAAATCCGGAGACCGCGAAGCGGTTACGCAATGGGCCAGTAATATTCCCGAAGGCGATCTCCAAAACACCGCTTTCCAACGACTCGCTGGCGACTTCGCCAAGGAAGACCCTGCCGAAGCGGTCGACTGGGCGTCCAGCCTTCCGGAAGGCGAAGGGAAATACCACGCCGTCGGAACTTCATTCCACCAATGGGCCAACCGCGATCCCAAAGAAGCTGCTAACGCCATTGCTTCGCTCCCCAACGATCAACAAGATGCCGCAACTTATGGATACGCCACAAGCGTCGTTCACAAGGAGCCGGCCGCCGGCGTTCAATGGGCCGCTACGATTAGTGACCAGGAAAGCCGCACGAATGCCATGGTAGACACCGGCCGCGTTTTTTATCGCAGAGACCGCGAAGCTGCCCAGGAATGGCTCGCAAACGCCAATCTCCCGGACGAAGCGATTCAGCAAATTACCGGAGGAAAGTAGAGCCTTCCAAGCTTCCTCTCTCGTCACAGATAAGGCAAAAGAACCAGTGGTGACAATTGGGATATTTACCACAACCGGTCTTCCGAATCTCAGCGTCATTTCGTGCAACCAACCGCAAACCACGGCACCACCCCAAGCCCCCAACACAACCGAGGCAGGTTCACAAAGTGCAGCTCCTCAAGACTGGAATGAATGGGCGAAGTAGGTTGATGCCCAACACCCTACCGGCGATGAACAAGATCACCGTTTCGATTTTTCATTAGCGAAATGGCGCAGCGCTGTAGAATTCAAATTGCGGAATCTGTAAAGTTTTGCTGAGACAGACAAAATCGGGTCTCTAGACCTGAATCAATCTGCCATTTCCCATAATTGAGCCGTTGGCGCCATTTTTCTGGCGAAAGAAAGGAATCGGACTCCTCGTTTAGGACCTGTATTGGCTTCTTTTGCGTATGAAAAAATCTCACCTCATTCACCTCCTCTGGACCATCGTCGCAATCGCAGCTTTCGCCATCGGCTCTAAAAACTCCTCCCCAACTACCGGAGAAGAGTCTGCGGACGCAGATAGCGGAAGTGCTTCCGGCACCAGATCCTCCAAACGGACAGACCAGTCGAATTCCAGTCGCTCCGGCACGGCGCGTTCCGGCAGCCGAGCTCGTGGAACCAGCTTTGAAGAAGACGATGAAGCCACTCTTCTATCTGAGAGCGATATCCGCCAACTTGGGATCAATCTCAAAGACGCTAAAACCCCTCTCGAACGCCGCGAACTTTTCACTCAAATCCTCGCCAATCTTACGCCTGAAAATGCAAAATTGATGCGTGAGCAGATCACTCATCTCGACTCGAACAGCTCCGAGTTTCGTGACTTTCATTACCAATGGGGTGCTATCGCCGGTGAAGAAGCCGTCCTTAACGGAGCAGAAACCCCGGAGCGCGACATGGCAACAACCCTCGCAGGTTGGGCCGCCTCCGATCCTGAAGCCGCACTCTCCTACTTCAATGGTCTTGAAGAAAAGGAGCAAAACGACAGCGGCATGAAATGGGGAGCAGTTTACGGATTGGTCGATGCCGACCCCAATCTCGCCGTTCGCTTCGCCATGGACCGACAGGAAGCAGGCGACCGTGAGGCCTCCCGCCTCATGGACCTTGTCACCCGTCAGGTCATCAAAAGCGGAGATCCTGCGGAAGCAGCCGGCTGGGCCACCAACTTACCTTCCGGAGAAATGCAAGATGCCGCGATTAGACGCGTGGCCGAGGAATATGCCGAAGATAATCCTGTCGCCGCACTCGATTGGGCCAACACTCTCCCCGAAGGAAATAGTAAAAACCGGGCCATGCGCGAATCCTTTTCAGAATGGGCTCGTGAAAATCCACAAGCCGCTGCCGAGCGGCTTGGCTCTATGAACGAGTCACCTGAACGTGACTCAGCGACTTACGGTTACGCCACTCGAGTCGCATGGGAAAACCCAGCTGCTGCCGTGGAATGGGCCAACACAATTTCAGACGAGGGCACCCGAGCCAACGCCCTCATGGAAACCGGGCGCGCCTACTTCCGGAAAGATCCCGAAGCAGCAAAGCAATGGCTCTCCAACAGCGGGCTCAACGAGGAGCAACAAAAGCGCGTCACTTCCCGCAGCCGGGGCCGTCGCGGGTAAGCGCAATCGTGCGCAGCTCCTTACCCAGGATTCTCGAATCTGAGGTGAAGTAGCTTATACTTTACACATGTGACCAGCAATCCTGGTAAATCGGCAGAGAAGCTTTCCTACGACCAAAATTAGGTTTGGCAGTATTCTCGTTTTTCATGAAAAACCTCCCATTGATTTTTCTTCTTTTTCTTCATCCTGATTTTTTGTTCTGGAACTAGCTAATCCGCAAGCAGCGACAATCCATCAACTGGAGCAAATGGCCTTCAAAAGGTAGCAGGGACTTGGCGCTTTTCGTATATTGGAGCTCCTCCCATCAGAAATAACAATATGCAGAGCCTCACCGGCGAGGTTTCAAAAGGCATCGAAAGATTGACAAAATCAATACCGATAAAGGAACCGCGGCCCCTTAAACCCAAGCTCGCAAGGCCGGGGTAAGTGAGAGCACTGTAGAAATGCCTCACTTTACGTGAAGTTTGACGAAAAGAAGAAACCCAAAGATTCAATCTTCATCGATAACATTTCAAAAAATACGCTCCAAGATTGAGATTGATAACGACGAAGTGAACCCGCCGCGTTACTCAACGCTGGAAAGGTTAGATAGCCTTGCTTTAGAATTCCACCACTCGGAAGAACTGGCGCTCCAAGCCCGGGGTGGGATTGTTGAAAGTAAACGTCACGGTATCTTCGATAGCAGTCACGCTGTCATCGATTTCAAGTGACCAATCCTGCCCATCTGGCGAGGCATAAACTCCATAAACCGCTCCAGATCTGGCATTCCAGGTAAGAGAAATTCGGTCTGATTCCTGATCATAAACGATGTCGGTAATTTTTAGGCCAGGCCCGGTCACCGGTGAAGTCGTTGCCACAAGCGGCGCCGCATAAAGGCTAAATTTAGCAATCTGCCCTTCGAAGCCCGGCCAGGTTGTTGTTGCTCCGGGCACAGTGGAAAGTTGACTATTACGATCACCACCGCGACCGGCAGACCAACGCCCCAGTCCCATGATGTCACCTCCATCCCAGCTATTCCCGCTCCATTCATCCGAAGCTACCGCCGATAACCCGGTCCCCAAATGGGTCACCCCAAGAGTCACTTGTTTTCCAGTTTCAAAGACGGCACGTAGAACAAGATAATCATCTGCACTGAATCCAGATGGACCATAAAGTGGCGCAAGATCCACCCCAACTACAGCCCCCCCGTAAGGAGCACCATTTGAGTCATTCACACCGAGGTAAAGCATGCTGTTGACCAAGACAACCCCCTGACCATCACCAGTGCCACCCGACTCCCAGAGATACTGGTGCCCCCCTAAATCCGAGTCCGGGCTAAAAATCATCTCGATCGTTGCATCCCCTGTCACCGTTCCGGTCCCAAACAATTCGAGGAGGGAATTTGGCTCCGCGGCCACTCCAAATTGGGCGTTCGCCGTAAAGTCAACTGCCTGGGTCAGACCAGTTTGCACCGCACCATCTGCTGAAATTTCGACGACTTCGGGGGCATTGATTGGATCAAGAATGGCACCTAGCGGTGCACCCTCCGGGCCCATCGCCCAGCCATCTCCCCCAAAATCTGTTCCCAAAGGCTCGTCATCCGCGCACCAAATACCAACCGCCTCCGGTGACGGAGAAGAAGCCTGCTCCGTTGGGTCGCTACTCGCAAAGACCTCCGACCCATCCGAGACTCCATCGCCATCACTATCGAGTGAAGCAGGGTCACTCCCCGGCTGTCCAAATGGATTCTCCGGATCAAAGGCCAGATTGGGAACCTCAACCAAATCATTCAAACCATCTCGATCGGTATCTGCACTTCGCGGGCTCGTACCTGTGGCCATCGCTGAAGTCCACACCCCGTCGTCAGTCTCAACTCCATCGTCCAGGCCGTCTCCGTCGGTATCCTGCAAAGTCGGATTGGTACCCGCTACAAACTCCTGTAAATTCGTCAAAAGATCATTGTCACCATCAAGACCAGCATCGGCCCCGTTGCCCGGATCCAGCCCAAACTTTCTTTCCCAGACATCCGGCAAACCATCGCTGTCAGCATCATCAATCACTTCAAGCGCATTGTCCGCGGAGGCCAAAGCCACCACATCTGCCGGAGTGAGAGCAAGATTCCAAAGCGAAACCTCGTCTATCTCGCCAGTCATCCAGTTCGATTTTACCGACCGCTGAATTCCACCAAGCGAGGTCGTTGTCACAGATGTCGAGTAAGGATTCTCCCAAATGAATCCAGTCGTATCCGCAACTCCATCAACATAAAGGGTTGCCTGATCACCCGCGACCACCCATGCAATATGATGCCACGTTCCATCCAAGGGTGTTGCAGTGGAATACTGATGATTCGGAGTCGAACCGTTTGACCCCCTGAGATAGAGATCAAGACGGTCATCCGCTCCGGCATTCTGGGTCCCAATATTATAGAGGCTGGTATTCTCACGCTGCGAGCCTTCCGAAAAAATCCGAAGATCACTTTGACCAGTTCCCTTTACATTCACCCACATCACAATCGAATGTTCCGGATTGCTGGACACCGGCAAGCGATCGCCAACCGCTCCACTCGTCCGGGCAAGCATTGTCTTCTTCGCCGCATCAAAGCTAATCGCATTCCCATTCTTTCCTGCCACCACCGCTGACTGGTCGAGGTTCGTCCCGATCAAATGATGGAACCCAAAAGCGTCCGGAGCCTCCTCTCCCGCACCAAGCCGATCGAGGGGATAATGTGCGACTAAAAACTCACCTAAATCAGAACGACTCCCAGCATCATTGGGATCCGTCCCCAGCGACACTTCCACCCCGTCAACAACTCCGTCATCGTCCGAGTCCCGATCCAGAGGATTACTTGTCGGGGCATCATTAATCTCGGCGGCATCACCTCGTCCATCTCCATCGGTATCTGCTACCAGGGGGTCGGTTCCTGAATACCCGATCTCGGTGGGATCTGCTTCAATCCCATCGGTCAGGCCATCTTCATCCGTGTCATTCACAATCGGGTTCGTCCCCGCAGCAAATTCCGATTCATCATTTAAGCCATCACCGTCCGCATCACCACCAGGTGACAATTCGTCCAAATCACCCGGAGCATAAAGCTCCTCCCAAAAATCCGGTAATCCGTCGTTATCACTATCATTGCCAACCGGTACCCACCGCGTGTTTGCATAAAAACGCAGCCCGTTCACAAGGCCCAAAGTACCCGAAGTAAAATCTGACGATGGAATCGTTCCATTCAAACCATTACCTGTCACACCTCCAGCCACACCAATCCGCGCACCATCTCCTCCTGACCAGTCTCCGCCAGTGGTTCCAGATTCCGTTGCCACAACTCCACCATCAAGAATGATCGACAATCCCTGCAATCCACCTCCATCGTCGACGTCCACCGTGAATCCGACCTCAACTTCTCCTCCATCAACAATCAGCTGAGGCAAAACATGGCTCACGGTCAGCAGGGCAAGTCCACCATTGCCAACACTTCGCACCACCAGGGTGTTCGGAGCTTCATAAACAAAAGAAGTTCCTATCGTTGCTGCCCCGGTCTCAAAAATCGTCTCTCGTTCCCCGGTTGCTTTATCTGTAAAATCCACATCAATCAAGAAGGTTGCATCCAACAGGTCTGATGTTGTCCCGAAACCATCATCCCGCCCATTAAAGGTTGGATGAGCCCCTGCCGTCGAAAGGACCAGATTGGGTGCGTCCGGCAAATCAACCACATCATCGGCGATTGCTGGAAAAGTGAAAGTGAGCGCCATCGGAGCCACCGCTGCCCTGCTGAAGATTGATTTTTTCATTGTGTGTGGTGAGATAGATCCGGAAGAATTAAGGTCACTATTAATCCAGAGTTCTTAGAGACTAGATCACCAGAAAAAACCGTCAACTTAGAAGGGCTACAATTTCTCCCCCTTTCAATACTTTACAGGCAATCGGGGCCCCTTGTGTTCCTGCTCCCTGATCGCAGCGGTACCACCGAGCCTACAAGCGAAATCCACCACACCACCCCATCTCAAGCGAACGGTTTAAAAAAGTATTCGCAGATGATAGCGTCACCTCCGAGTTGGCAAATAACCAGCCGTATGGTCCGTGAACCACGATGGATGCCGTTCAAAAAAAGCGCAGGGAGACTGACATGGCCTTGCCGGGCATCACATAAAACCAGCCTCCATAAGTCAACCACCCGAAGACAAAGACCAAATTGACTCAAACTCCCACGATCACGAATAAGGAGATCAACAACAAGACCGCCCAAATCGTTCCAATTACAAAAAGAATCGCCGCAATCACCCGTTGAATCACCCGTTGAATCACCCGAACCAGATGGCTCCAACCACTCACCTCATCGATCACCGCGAGTTGTTTCTCGTGTGACAACTCCCTCAGCCCTTCGACTAGTTCATTCCTCTTCATCTTGATTATCCGCAGCAAAAGAAGCGTAAGCCACCAGCTTGATCCCAGAGGCCGCCGCTACCTTGATCACCCGCTGCACATATTTAAATTCCACATCCTTCTCCGGCTCGACCTTAAGGACAATCTTCTCTTCTGTCCCCTGAACAGCCTTCTTCATTTCCTTGCCCAGCACCTCAAAATCGATCTCCATACCGTTAAACTCAATCGTCCCGCTCTTTCTCAGGACTACGGTGAAATCCAACCCATTAACCTTGGAAATCCGATCGTCTATCGAAGGAGTCAATTTAGGGTTAATCCTAATAAGCGGCTCTACTTGGGCTACCTCGATATTTTTCAAAACCCCGTCCAATTCGTTCCTCTGCCTACCGTCCCCATCCTCCACCGCTCCCTCGATCTTCCAATCATCAAATGAATATTTGGCGCCCCTATCGTAGAATACCTGAAGAAACACCCCACCCTTCTTCCCACAAAACCAGTAGTGACGCATACCCTCATGGTGCAGGTATTTTTTACCCTTAAATTCAACCATGAGCCCAATTGCCGGTTTTTCCACCATCCCGGCTTTCAAGATCGAACCGGACCGAGGAATTCCAGCAGCAGGCAAATCAAGGAATTTACTTAATGGCGGCATCTCATCAGCCCATGCGGCCGCAACCATCACCGAACCATCCGCCCGATCAACCCTCTCCCAAATCCCGAGCCTTTTCATCCCCTCGATCTGCCCCGCTCCATTTTCGACCTTCCGCCACCCCTTGTCAGGCACCGTTATTTGAGCCGCCAGCGATCCCTGGGCGACCAAAAATAACAAAATCGCCTTCATTCCTTAACCTATCAATCCTTTCCCTTTCGTCCATTCTGCAATCATTCATTTGTTCATTGCTTCCATTTTCTCCAAAATCCCCTTATCTCCCGCCCACAGGCGACCCCAAAACTCTTCGCGTCTTCGCGACTTTGCCGTTAAACTCTCGCTATTCAGCCACCATGTCCGTCGAACTCACCCGTAACTTCTCCATCATCGCCCACATCGATCATGGCAAAACGACTCTGTCCGACCGCCTCCTTGAACACACCCAAACGGTCTCCCAACGTGAAGCACAGGAGCAGCACCTCGACTCCATGGACCTGGAACGGGAAAAGGGCATCACCATCAAGTCCCATCCCGTCACCCTCGCCTTCAACTCGAAGGACGGAAAAACTTACAAGCTCAACCTCCTCGACACCCCCGGCCACGTTGATTTCTCGTATGAGGTCTCCCGCTCCCTAGCTGCTTGCGAAGGTGCCATCCTCATCATCGATGCCGCTCAAGGCGTCGAAGCCCAGACCATGGCTAACGTCAACCTCGCCATGGAACAGGACCTCGCCATCGTGCCCGTCCTGAACAAGATCGACCTCCCCGCCGCAGACGTCCCTCGTTGCCGCCAGCAGCTCGAAGACATTCTCGCCATTCCCGGCGAACACGCCATCCCCGCCTCCGCAAAACAAGGCATCGGTATCGAGGACATCCTCGAAGCCGTCGTCGAACTTGTCCCCGCGCCCAAGGAAAACCCCGACGGCCTCCTCCGCGCCTCCGTCTTCGATTCCCTCTATGATGCCTATCGTGGCGTCATTTCCTACGTTCGCGTCGTTTCCGGCCAGATGAAGAAAGGTGACAAGATCAAACTCTTCCACACTCCCACCAACTACGAGATCAAGGAAGTTGGTCACTTCACCCCCAAGATGACCAAGACCGAAAAACTCCAGACCGGAGACGTCGGCTATATCATCGCCAACATGAAGTCCTCTGCCGAAGTCAAAATCGGCGACACCATCACCCACAAGGACAAGCCCTGTCTCGAGCCCCTCGACGGATTCAAAGAAATCCGCCCCATGGTCTTCTCCGGAATCTACCCTATTGACACCTCGGACTACGAGGCTCTTAAAGTCGCCATGGGCAAGCTCCAGATCAACGACGCCGCCTTCACCTTCCAGACCGAATCTTCCACCGCTCTTGGGTTCGGGTTCCGATGCGGCTTCCTCGGCCTACTTCACATGGAAATCATCCAGGAACGACTCCGCCGCGAGTTCGATATGGACGTCATTTCCACCTACCCCAGTGTGATCTACGAAGTCACCAAAACCGACGGCGAAGAGCTCATCGTTGATAATCCCTCCTACCTTCCCGAATCGCAAACCATCGAGGAAATCCGCGAGCCCATGGTCCGCATCTTCATCATGCTTCCCGGCGACTATATTGGCGACGCCATGCAGCTCATCATGGAGAAGCGTGGCGAATTGGAGAACACCGAAACCATCGACGAATTCCGCGTCCTCCTCACCGCCGTTGTTCCCCTTGCCGACATCCTCGTCGACTTCAACGACCGCCTCAAATCCATGACCAAAGGCTACGGCTCCATGGACTACGAACACGCTGGCTACCGCGCCGCCAAAATGGTCAAAATGGACATGCTCATTGCCGGCGATCCCGTCGAGGCATTCTCCACCATCGTTCACCGCGACAAGGCCGTTTACCGGGGACGTGAACTCGCCGCCAAGCTCAAGGAAGTCATTCCCACTCAAATGTTCGTAGTCGCGATTCAAGCCGCGATTGGAGGAAACATTATCGCCCGGGAAACCATCTCCGCCATGCGCAAGAACGTCACCGCCAAATGCTATGGTGGCGACATTTCCCGAAAGCGCAAACTCCTTGAAAAGCAAAAAAAAGGTAAGGCCAAAATGAAAGCCTTCGGCAAAGTCAACATCCCACAAGACGCTTTCATCAAGGTGCTGAAGAGCGGAGACTAGAGGAGCCGCGGCGCCCTCGCCGCTCATCGACCAAGCCACTTCCTCCGGCGTCACCGGAGGACCAGATCCGAAAAATCGAAACCTAGAGTTCTTCCACGCTGTAGAACCGCCGCCCCTCGGCTGTGATATCCGTGAACGTCGTTTCATCTCCGTCGCTCACCACTCCATCATCCAAGTCAGGCCAAGTCAGGGGATCGCCGGTGAGATCACCGGAAGCACGAATCACATAAGTTTTTCCGGGCTTGGAATTCCAGGTCAACTCCACTTCGCCACTCTCAAGGTTACGCTCAATCCTTGTAATTTGAAGACCTCGAACACTTGAGGCATCGCCCTGCTCAAGCTTAAAACCATTCAAGCCCACGAATTCTCCATGCACCGCCGACCCCTTGGACAGGGCGGCAATCCGCAAGACCAATTCTTCACCATTAATCGCATCGAACAAGAAGACCTGGGTCGAGCTCAGTTCCACCGGATCTCCTCCATCCACGTTGGGGGCGGTTCCAGAAAGCACTTCATTTCCGGCAAGATTTCCCCCGGACTGACTATTGGTCATCTTACCCACAATCGGTTCTCCAAAAGTGGCTCCTCCGTCCGACGATACTTCGATCGTGAAATCCGAGTTCATGTGCTCCACATCATGAAAAAATGCCGTCATTTCGTATGTCGCCTGCGGAAGTCCAGCAAACCGAAGTTGAAAATAGGTAGGTGTCCCAGTAGTCCCGTCCCAAGCTCCATTGCCGCTTTGAGAAACCCGCGTATCAGCTCCAATCCAGTCGCGGAGAAGGCTACCATTACTCCCTATCCAAGTCGTTGCCTGCCCATCGGTCCTACCAATCGATTGCTGCACGGTTGCCGCAGCCGTACTGGGCCATTCAGGCGTCATTATCACCGTAGTGACTCCAGTGTTGGTAAAATCAACTTCATAACTTGCAGCAATTTGAGTCGAGGGATCTTCATGTCTGGCATGATAACACATAAAACCAGGCTCTTGATGAAGAGCATTTGTAGGATCGGCAGGATCATCGAGAACGGGGTCCCCTCCTCCCCCCTGCGTACTATTAAAATCCACCCAAAACTGAGCAAAGGAAACTGATTGGCTGACAATGAAAACAGAAAGAAACGAAGGTAGTGAGCGCATAACGAGGCATCTTAAAATATCATCGTTTCTCCAACAAGCCGGTTTTTGCAAACCTCCAAAGATTTCAAGCAGTTGACATCATCCGTATTTTTACGAATTGAACCATTAAGGATATCACTTCTCCAAATCTCATTCATTGGATCGCGTAAACTCGAGCATACCGCTACGCCATGCTCAAAACATCAACACCGAACTCAAAGGCCCCGCAATAGGCCTACTCCCAGTCCTTATCCGGGGCTCGCCCTTCCAACCATTCGGAAATCTCATCACGGAACACCGCGACCATCACTACTCCCAACACCGGGGTAGATCACCATTCTTTTTCTTTGTTTAAGAATGTCCTGCAAGCCACTTACCAGCTGCTCACCGGGATTTCCCTCTTGATCACGCAGCCCCTACAAAATCTCCAAAGCCATGGGAATGATCCGGGAATACTGATAAAAAAGGGCCTCCGCCGGGACCAATCCAGAGACCACCAGCAACCAAGTCATTTTTGCACGAACCCACGAATTTCCGCTTACAAAATGCTCTCTTGTTAAGAGCGTCGTAGTCGCCAATTTCACCATCGTCCATAACACCATTTTGTCCTGTCGTTCAATCCGCATCATACCTCCGAAGAAGCTCGGCGGTAAGATGGTCATTGCTAATAATGCCCTTCCCACAAATCCGTGTATCTCAAAAATCGAGGACCTCACCAAAATCAACTTCGACAAAACTCCCCGTGGAACGCGCAAAGAAGTGGGTGCCTCCCAATTTTTGCCAGGTGGAAACCCCGGCTGGAAAATCTTAAACGGATTCAAAGATCGCTAAGCAAGGATCTCTTGAATGACCTTCCCGTGAACATCAGTCAATCGGCGGTCGATGCTATCCTTCCGAAACACCAGCCTTTCGTGATCGATTCCAAGGAGATGAAGAATAGTGGCATGAACATCATAAACCTGTGTGGGGTTTTTCCGGTCGGCCGGCTTGTATCCCCACTGGTCGCTTTCTCCATGAGTAACTCCGCCACGTACCCCTCCCCCGGCGAGCCAGTTGGTAAAGACGTGGGGGTTGTGGTCGCGACCTTTACTTCCTTGGGTTGACGGCATTCGCCCAAACTCAGTGGTCCAGAGAATCAACGTGTCTTCAAGCATCCCCCGTTGCCTCAAGTCCTTGATGAGAGCGGCCGTTCCAATTGCCATGCCACGCGAAAGAGGACCATGTTCGCGCCCAATATCTTCATGACTATCCCAGTTACGTCGAGGGAAACCGTTATCATTGCCCGACCAAATTTGCACAAATTTCACGCCCCGTTCCAAGAGACGTCGCGCTGCGAGACACTTCCGCCCGAAGGCATCCGCCTCTTCCTTCCAATTGATCTCCTTGGGCCACTTCCGACCATCAGGAGAAAGACCATACATTGATCGGATGTAATCCGGTTCCTTCGAGAGATCGAGAGCCTCGGGCGCAGCCAACTGCATTCGTGCCGCCAATTCATAACTCTGAATACGGGCTTCCAGGCGGGAATCCCCGGGACGTTGCTCCGCGTAATTTTGGTTCAATTTTTCGAGCAAGACCCCGGCATCTTTTTCAGCCTGTGGTGTGAGATACCTAGCACTTTCATGAGGAAAAAGGTGGGTAATGGGCTCGGTCGTGCCGGGGCGGATAATCGTGCCCTGGTGAACGGTGGGCAAAAAGGCCGAGGCCCAATTCTTGGGACCATTTGAGGCATATCCCCGGTGATCAGGGAGGACTACAAACGTCGGCAGATTATCATTCAAACTACCCAAACCATAGCTGACCCACGATCCCATTCCCGGAAATCCCGGGCGATCAAATCCCGTCGCTTGAAGGTAGGTCGCCTGACTGTGAACACCCGTCTTCCCCGTCATATTATGAATAAAGGCCATCTCATCGACCACCTCGCCCAGCGGAGAGACCGTTTCACTAAGCAACTTGCCACTCGCACCATACGGAGAGAAATCCCACACCGGCTTCTTCCAGGGACCCAAACCATTTTGAAATGCCTCCACGTGTTCTCCGAAATCCGATTTCTCACCGTGTCGTTTCACCAACTCCGGCTTGAAATCGAAGAGATCAAGGTGGCTCGCAGCGCCGGCCATGAAGAGCTGGATCACCCGCTTCGCCTTGGGTCGATGATGAGCTTCCTTTAATACCCCGCCAGCACGCGCCTCGCTTCCAAGAAGAGACGACAAGGCAACACCACCGAGGCCGCCCCCGGATTGCCACAAAAAATCACGACGATTCGTCATCTCATTAGTCCACGTAGGAGAATTCACTCATATTAAAAATCACCCGGACTAAAGCAGCCATGCCGTGAAACCTGGCGTAGTTCTCCAAAAGGGGTCGCTCTTTCTGCCTGACCGGCCTTCCAAGTGATCGCTCAATCAACTCACCCACAGGATCTTTTTCACCTTTCAAGGAACCAGCGACATGCTCCGCCATGCGCAGAATGAAACGATTGTTCAACATCGCCAAGGCTTGTAAGGAAGTCGTTGTTTCACTCCTTTTGTCAACCAACAAGGAGGGGTCCGCACAATCCAAGGCATCCATAAAAGGCTGCGGTTGGGAGCGAACAAGAAAGCGATAAACAGAACGCCGGTGGGTCGCCGGATCGTCGGGATCCGCCTTATGGTATTGGTAGTGCGGTGAGTGCTGGGGCTTCTCGATCACAAAATCCTGGAAGGAAGGACCGCCCATTTTAAGGTTCATTTTCCCGGCTACAACGAGGACGGTATCCCGAATCACCTCTGCCTCAAGACGACGTCGGTTCTGCTTCCAAAAGAATCGATTGGAACCATCGATTGAAGTATTCACATCAGGACCTGAACTTTTCTGGCGATAGGTTTCGCTCAGAAGAATCAGACGATGAAATTTCTTCAATGAACCACCGCCATCACGAAATTTCACAGCTAACCAATCGAGCAATTCGGGGTGTGTCGGCTCTTCGCCGATACGGCCAAAGTCATTGGCCGTCTCAACCAATCCCGTTCCAAAGTGTTGCTGCCACACCCGATTTACGACACTTCTCCAGGTGAGTTTATTTTCGGAATGCACCACCCAATCAGCGAGTGCGACCCGGCGATCCCCTTCCAAATGATTTGCAGGGAGATCGAAAGAATCTAAGCCCTCGACCACCCCTGGAACAGGCGCAGGCCCAACCACCTCAAGCGGACTGGTGACATCGCCGCGACCCAAAATTCGAATCTCCCTCGGAACCCCATTCGCATGCCCACGTCCGATGAAATTTCCGCTCCCATTATGAATGGTAGCCACGTATGCCCGGCGTGGTTTTGGCAGAGCCGCAACTTTGGCCTCCAAACCCTTCACCTCCTCCGTAAGCTCCTCTTCCTTTTGCAAGAGTCCGCCCGCAAGTGTTCGCAAGAGTATGTCATGGCGCGCTTTCTCCCCGGGGTCAATTTTGACAACTCCGGAGCCAACCCTACCATCGATAAGATTAGCACGACCCCATCGCGGCATCGCCTGAATTGAATCGAGGGATGTCACCTTTATGAGGTCCAAATTCTTTCCTTTTGAAATCACTTTCAACTCACTCAGGGCAAAGATCCAATCATTGTTTACAGGGCCTCCTGCATGACGTCGGCTCCACAATCTGGTTGCCACAACCCGTATAAAGCGGGCCTTCTCCCCACGAGCACGAATGACCACCGGCCCTACGCCAGGCCTAGGGAAATCAACATCAGTGTAGTCCGCAAGAATTGACTTGGTGGCAAAGTCCCCGTCGTCAGAAATTTCAATATGGAAACGATGTGGAAACCCAAAATCCTGAAAACCATATTCGTTCGCTGGAAAAATTTCGACGCGTTCGAATGGCAGGGATTTGCCCAAATCAACTTGGACCCACTTTACGGTATCCTGCCGTGCAGCAACCTGACTGTGATATCCATAGCGATCTGATCTTTTTTGCTGAGATTCGCTGATCGCCTTCTCTAGGTCCTTAAGTTCAGCAGTTTTCGTACTTTCGATTTTTTCCCGAACTTCCTTCAAGCGAACTTGCTTTGTCCGGACCTGTTCGCCGAGATTCGCCCGTTTCTCCATAAGCACCGGGTCCAGGTCATATTTGCGGTCGGCCCGGTCTAGCGCAGCAAAAACAGACTGCAGGGAATAATAATCCTTCATGGTGACCGGGTCCGCCTTGTGATCATGGCATTGGGCACACTGCACGGTTAGCGAACAAAATGTCGTCATCACCGTGGTCACCATGTCGTCACGATCCAGGTGGCGCGCCACCTTCCCATCGATTTTACTCTCTGGCACTTCAACGTGTCCGATTAAATCCCAAGGGCCCGCCGCGAGGAACCCGGTGGCTTCGATACCATCCCGGCTATGTGGCCAGAGAACATCTCCGGCGATCTGCTCTCGCACAAATTGCGAATAGGGCTTGTCTTCGTTGAAGGAACGAATGACGTAATCCCGATAGGGCCACGCATGATTGCGGGGCTTGTCCTTATCATATCCGTGGGTCTCCCCGAAATGCACCACATCCAGCCAGTGGCGCGCCCAGCGTTCTCCATATCGGGGCGAGGCCAGAAGTTCATCCACCAACTCGCGATAGGCCGTGGGCCTCTCGTCGTGCACAAACGCATCCACCCTTTTCCGGGAAAGAGGCATTCCCCAGAGGTCGAAAGCCAGACGACGGGCCAGCACTCGCTTGTCCGCGACTCCCGAGGCAACAAGGCCAAGTTCCCTTTGCTTGGTTCGGATAAACCGATCGACCACCTGAGCTTCTTCTCCAGAGGGAACATCCGGACGCTCAAGAGGCCGCATTGACCACCAAACCTCCTGACCGCTCACGCTGGCCAGAGTGATAAGTAAAAGTAAAACCGAGCGCATTTCACTCCTCAGCAAAGCAGCAGTACAAACCGGGATAAAACAAAAAAACGCAAGACCCAAGGGCCTTGCGTTTTGAAAAAATGGGTCGGAGAGGGACGATTACTTCCGGCGGCGAATACCAAGCAAGCTCAAACCAGCAAGACCAAGAAGAGCCGAGGAAGGCTCGGGAACCGGGGTCAAACCTCCAAAATTTGCAATCGTAGCGACCGTGAGAGCCAGACCTGCTTCAGTCTGAGCAGTGAACTCACCAGTCGGGCGGGGATCGTCGTCGATGTTCAGGAGAAGACGAGGGGCCGGGAAAGTTGCCACCCCAGCAGCGGTAGGATCTCCGGGAGCTTCACCAGCTGCCCAGTAAGCAGCAAGAATATCGCCACCAATAGTCGCGAGAATGTTTCCGCCACCAACACTGGCGGTTCCGCTACCTAAACCATTGAAGGTTCCACCCTCGTTGGTGTCAAAAAGGTCATAGTCTCCGGCAGGGACTCCAAGGAGGAGCGCTCCAGCAGCAGTAATGGTTGTCTCGTTACCAGCAACAGGCTTGTTGTTAGTCGCCGATTCGGTATGCCAGCCCATGCGATTAGCAGCGCTTCGAGCCGTATAACTGGTGAAATTCAGAACAGGGACACTTACGCCATTATATCCATCGGCGCGGCCGTTCTGATAATCGCTACTGGCGAGCGATCGGCCGATAATGACGAGATCAACATCGGCTAGAGCGTCTTGGGTCGTGGTCGCATTAAAATCAGAGAAATTTCCGGCGGCAGTCACATTTGCGTCCGTGTAATTGGCAGCCAAAAAAGCTTCGATCTGCGAAGTGTCTGTTGCCGAGACAAGGATATTCACTGCAGATGCTGAACCCAGTGTAGCAGTAAACGCCGTCACCAGTAGTGTCTTAAGTTGCTTCATATTAATTCAACGTGTTCTAGAAGCTTAGTTTATCTCACTCGGCTTGGCCATAAGAAAAGGCCCTTCTTTTAGAATTTTGAACAAAGGACCGGAATTTGCCCTTTCGAGTTCTTAAAAGTGTGTGATACGATTTCCGAACCGGAAAACTGTAAGTTTCCCCGGTAGTTTTGCACACACCTCATGAACTCCAAGCACACAACCGCTATCAAATCATTTTTTGCATCCGGGATTTGCGCCATTTTAGGCCTCCAACCTGCTGCAGCAGAGCAGATTATTTTTACCGAAATCCAATATAACGCTAAGGCGGGCAATCCGGATTTTGTGGAGCTCACCAATATTACTGGAACTCCGCTCGATATGGGAAAATGGTTTTTCTCGGATGGCATCGACTACACATTTCCTGATTTTAACGCGGAAGACACAGATGCTCATATCTTTAAGCAATTTGAGACAATTTTGGTTTCACCCGTCGATGAAGCTACGCTAAGGGCAGCTTATCCCAGCATCCCAGAAGACACCCGCATCTTTGGCCCATACAATGGAGCTCTTTCCAATTCGGGGGAAACAGTCACCTTGAGCGACAAGAACGGCGTCGTATTAACGACGATCGAATATAATGACGGTGGCAGATGGCCCGCTGCAGCCGATGGCACGGGACACACCCTTACCCGCATCAACCCGAATCTCTCCAATGGCGAGTGGCGGAATTGGGCAGCCAGCGACCAACCGGGCGGAACTCCAGGCAGAGGACCGGCCACCGAGGATAATCTTCCAACCTTCACCACCGAGATTGCCCAAACCACGTCGACGTGGAAATATGATCAGAATGAGGGAAATGTGGATCTCGGAACTATTTGGCGCGAGCCGGATTTTGACGACGTCACCTGGTCTTCAGGTGACGGTGTTTTCGGAAAAAACTCAGCTGATCCTTTCGCCACTCCGTGGACTACCGGTGGCAGATTCACCTACTACTTGCGTTCCGAATTTCAATTCGACGAGCTCTTCTCCAGCGCCACGATCGACATCGAGTCCCATCTAGACGACGGCGTGGTCTTTTACCTAAATGGCCAGGAAATCACCCGCTTCAATATGCCCTCGGGTGAGGTCAATTTTGACACCCCCGCTAGCTCGGGCCGAGAATGGCAGGAGTTGGCCGACATTGCTTCCGGAACCGATATCAGCTCCGCGCTCCGGACCGGCCGCAACGTTCTAGCTGTCGAGGTTCACAACCGGACCTCGGGCAGTTCGGATATCGCATTCGGCGCCAACATTAGCATCACGGCAACGGAGGCAATCGGTGCCTCCCTGCCTAATCTTGTCATTAGCGAAATTCACTTTGGAGAAGATGACAGCATCGACTGGGTTGAGCTTCATGCCCCCGGCGATTCTCCGGTATCCGTGTCCGGCTTGGCGCTTTCCTCTACCCGCTCGCTCAACAACGCAGTCGATTTGACCGGCAGCGTTCCCGCCAGAGGCTATGTGAGCTTCCCGCTTTCCCTCTCTATCGATGACAATGGTGACGTGGACCTCTTCCTCGTTCAAGGCAGCACCATTATCGATGCCGCACGCCTCGACCGCGACAACGGCGAAGATACCTTCCAGTCTCTTCCGGTAGGCAAGGAATGGTATGGCAGCCCCGGGGATACCCGCGATGCTCCAAACGATCCTATTTCACGGAAGACCTCGATCGTGATCAACGAGATCATGTATGATTCCCCCTCCGACCACGGCACGGCCGAGTATATCGAGCTTTACAACCGTGGTGCTGAAGCGGTCGATCTGACCGGATGGGAAATCAGTGATGGAGTCCGCTTCGATTTCTCCGACGGCACCAGCATTGCTCCCGGTGGATACCTAGTCATCGCTGCAGACAAGGATTGCCTCACCGCCGCGCACGGTAATATTCCCGTTGTCGGAGATTGGCGTGGTGGTTTGCGAGATGGCGGTGAACTCATCCGCATCGAGGACGAAAATGGAAACTTGGTTGATGAGGTCGATTACCTCCCGGAAGGAGATTGGCCCAACCTTGCCGATGGTGACGGCAGCAGCATGGAGCTCCGCCACCCCAACATGGACAACAACATCAGCTCCGCGTGGGCTGATAGCGATGAAACTACCAAATCCACCATGCAGAATTTCACTTATACCGGTGACTTCAAACGCTCCTATTGGTTGCCACTCACGAGTGGCCAGGAACTCCACACCCACCTCGTTGGAGACGCCCATATCATACTCGAAAATATTTCGGTCAAACTCAACGACTCCGGATCCAACCTACTTAGAAATCCCGCCACGATGTCACCAACCTCCAGCAGCGCACAAGGCTGGGTTTGCCAAGGGACGCACTGGCAGAGCTTTTTTGACGGAGGGAAACTGAATCTCATTTCAACCGGTCATGGTGATAATAAAGGGAACCGCGCCGAAGTTGATTTCGCAACTTCTCCAGTCTTTAACCAAAGCTACACCCTCTCATTCGACGCTCGATGGGTGAGTGGAAAATCGAGGGTCATTTTTCAAACGCTCGATCACGGCTACGGGACGACATTCCTTCTCCCCATTCCTGACGATCTCGGCACGCCAGGCGCTGCCAACTCAACCTTACTAAATGCCCCCGCTCCAACCATCACCGGGGCCATTCACAGCCCTGCCGTTCCAAAACCGGGCAATCCAGTCACCGTGACAGCCACTATCGACTCAGTCGGTCTACTGGCTTCCGTCGATCTCGTGCACCGCCTGGACAACACCTCCGGCAATGGAGCGTGGATCCGCACCGCGATGACCGATCAAGGCGACGGGCTCTACAGTGCCACTGTCAGCCAAAACACCTCCAACACCCAGATCACACAGTTCTACGTTGAAGCAACTTCCGGAGCCTCTACCACCACTCAACCCAAGTTTGGTGCCAACCGCCCTGCAATGTGGATTGTCGACAGCCGCGATATGCCCAACATTCTCTTGCGGGAAAGATTCATCATCTCCAACTACGATCGCCAAGCTCTCACGACCAACATCGGCGGAGGCCCGACCTTCAATTACAAATTCCCCCGACCTTCTAACAACTTCTTCAACGCGACCTTCATCGCGAACGAGAGCGAGATCTATTACAATGCTGAGATCCGGAAGAGCGGAAGCCCCTTCACCAGATCAGATAATTCCAACATCGATCACGGCAAATGGAAACTTCCCGGAGACCGCCTTTTCCGGGGAAGACGCCGCAGCGTCATCGATGCCTCGGGAACACCCCAGGGAAGCGGCACTCCTCGTTTTTACGATGACCGCATCGCACGCTACTTCCTCTACCAACTCGGGCATCCCATCAACGAGATGGAATACACCCACACCGTCGTTAACAACGGGGCCTTCAATCTACGTGAGAGTCATGAGCCGATCTCAAACGATTTCCTGAAACGTAATTTTGAGAATGGCAGCAAGGGAACCCTGCTTCGAATCGACGACGAATGGCGCTTCACCAGTGATGATGGCAACGCTCGGCAGAGCCGAAACGCGGACTGGGCCTACAAAGATAGTGAAAACCCAATCTCCTACCACAGCGAATGGCTGATGCGCACTCGGGAGACAGACTACGACTACGGCAACTTTATCGAACTCACACGCGTTCTTGATGAAAACAAGACCGATGAACCAACCCTCAATCGTATCACCAACGCCGACATGCTGGCACTTAATGCTGTTGTTCGTGGATATGATGCGGACTGGGATACCATTACCGTAAATCGCGGTAAAAATGCCTACTTTTTCCGACCAAAGGACGGAGACGGTTGGATGCTCCTTCACTGGGACGGAGACCGTGTCTTTGACCGCGTAACCCAAGCCATCCTTGGAGGAAGAGCAGGAGTCAGCAGGTATTTCAATCGCCCCTTTATCCGGCGCCGGATGAACTACTACATGACGAAATTGCTGAACGAGCACACCAAAGGCTCCGCAAGGACACTTGCCTGGATGGATGCGGAAACAGCCTCTGTCGCTGGCACCGGCATCAACATGACGAAGTCCCACTACACCAACTGGTTCAACAACCGGGAAGGCCTCGCGCGGAACTTCATCACCACAAACGTCGCCAACACCAACTTTGCGGTAACAACTCCCGCGACCCCAACCTCTGAGAATGTGATCACCTTGGTTGGAACCTCGCCCCCAACAGCCTTTGACATCCGCGTCGCAGGTCAGGACGGAACCTTGTTCTCGTGGACCAGCACCACCGCCTGGGAACTTGCCGGAGTTATCCTTGAAGAAGGAGTTAACACATTGGACATCGAAGGAATCGATCATGAGGGCAACGTGGTAGAGCAAACCCAGTATACCATTACCAAGAGCGGTAACGCCCCACCTGTCATTGTTCTAGATTCCTCACCAAAATCACAAAGGATTGCCTTGGAGGAAAGCATCACGCTCGACACCACGGGAACCTACGATCCGGAAGGAGAAGCAGTCACCATCAACTGGACTGTGCTCCCTGAGACCGGCGTAAACTTCGCAGTCGACGGAAGCAACCTGACCGCAGAATTTTCTCAGCCTGGCTTCTATGTCTTCACCGCGGAAGCTAGCGATGGCGGCGGAAACATGACCACCACCTCAGCTGCCATCTCGGTATATCTTGATGAAGGTTTCTCAAACTTCGGATCTCCAACCCTTGGAAACTCCTGGACTGCTATCAATGCTCCCAAGCATGAAAACTCTACAGATGTCGCGCACTATTCCCTGCAAGATCACGAGGGCCGTTTGACCATCAATATTCCAGTCAGCCAAGTCCCACTGGGACTGCCTGAGCCAGAACTGCCACCCGCTGTCAACTACATCGATTTTGGTTCAACCTGGAAATATGATGATTCGAATCAAGAGCTTACCGGGACCTTCGCCCAACCCGCATTTGACGATTCCAGTTGGAGTTCCGGTCCCGGATTCCTTGGATTCAACGAGGACGGACTACCCGGACCAGGAATGCAAACTGGAACCTTGCGTCGCGACCGGACTAACAATCTCATCACCTACTATTTCAGGAATGAATTTGAGTTTACCGGCGATCCAATTGGAGCAAAACTCTACATTGATCAAATTGTCGATGACGGAGTTCGCTACTACCTCAATGGCCAGGTTCTTGGCTCGGTTCGCCTTCCTGCCGGAGAGATTGATTCCAACACGACTGCAGAAAGCCTGCCTTCGGATGAGGAGGATATTATCGCGGAAGACGTTCTCGTCCTCGACGTTTCAGCCGCGATTGTAAACGGCACGAACGTCTTCGCTGCCGAGGTTCACAACTCAAGTGCGGGAAGTAGTGACCTCGTCTTTGGGGCCCGGGTTGATATTGCCGCCAATCCAGTTGGCAATGGACCGCCAAATCTTGATGACGCTCTTCACCCCTGGATCACGAGGCAACTTCCCGATGGAGATTGGGCCCTCGAAACCGAGGTAAAGCTTGAGAAGGTTCAATTCGGAGAATTCTACGCCGGCTTGCTGGTTGAAGCCGATCAAGGAGGCACCGCCTTCCGCTATGGTATCGGCGTCAAGGATGGAGACAGCATTGCCTCCATTCGCGTAAACCCCTCCGGTGGCTCCGAGACACTGACCAGCGCGCCCGCGCTTGACTCAGATATCGCAGTGATTCGGTTGGAGCGCAGAGGCAACCTCCTCAACTTTCATTGGTTGAACGATGGAAACCTGACGACGATCAATCAAATCACCCTTCCAGAAGGAACAACCTTCAGCACCGGCGGAATCTTCGCCTCCACAGAGGTCGAACAGTCTCTCGAAGTGAGCTTTGATTACGTCATGCTCATCGGATCTGATTCTGACTTCACGACCTGGATATCCATGAACGGATTCAGCGATCCAAATGCCGAGTATGAAGACTCAGGACTTACCAACCTCATGGCTTATGCCCTCGGCCGTGATCTGAACCCCAATGTTGCTCCGGCCCTTATCAGAGATGGTAATGTCGTTGGGTTTAGTCATCGGCAACGAATCATCGGTGGACAGGTCAACTATCAGGTTGAGAAGTCCACAAATCTTGTGGATTGGGAACCTGCCGGGGACCTGAGCCCTGACGGTGACCCGATCGAGAATCCGGATGGAACTTTCACGGTGAATTTGCTGAGCGATATCCCCGCTTCTGATCGTGAAAAGGTCTACTTCCGCCTGAAAGTCAATGCCTTCTAGGCACGACGCAGGCCACACATTCCCAAATTCCTAGCGTTCGCGGTGCCCCCATACCCAGAGGGTAGGCACCACGATGACGCTAAGAGTCATGGTCAACAGGACCCCGATACTGCAGAAAAGCCCCATCGATTGTAGCATTTCATTAGATGCAAAAGCGAGTGATCCAAACCCGACTACGGTCGAGAGCCCGCAAAAAAAGATCCCCTTGCCCACTCCGTTCCAGACCTTAGCCAGATCACCGTCGCTTCTCCTCAATGCGAAAATTAGATGGATACTGTAGTCGATTCCCGTCCCCACAATTAACGGGATCGCCATACAGCTTAGAAAATTCCAGGGCCTTCCAAGCACAACTACCAGAGCATTAACTAGTAGCAGAACCGTCAAAAGGACACCGGCAGTAAGAATGGCATCCTTCCAAGATCGAAAGACCATAACCAAAGCACTCAGGAGAATCAAGGTCGCCGGAATAAATAGAAAATACAGATCAGCTTTCACTCGCTTCAAAAGAAGTAGCTGCAACACCCCCCAACCGGAAACCGTCACTCCATCCGAATTTAAAACCTCCAGCTCTTCTGCAGACTCTGCGTTAACAAGCTCCTTCAACTGAATCCGGCCTGAAAAATACCCTTCCTCATGATAAAAAACTCGGGTGAAGGGATCGAGCTCCTCAGGAGTATCAGCCAAATTTTGAAGAACCAAAGAATCCAAGGCTCTCCCTTTCTCGTTGAAACCCGCCTTTTTCATTTCATCCAGAATGACTTGAGAATTCTGTGAGACTTCATACCACGAATTGGCATTGATTGCCCGCGCCTCACGGTCAGGCAAAACCTCCACCGGCCACTCCGATCTCGTTACTAGTCCTGATTCTTTAAGCTTTTCGATCTTAGCTTCGGCAAGCTTCAGTGAATTCCGGACGTCATCCACTGTTTCACCAACTGCCACCAACGATAAATTTCGCTTCGACCAGGCCGGGAATTCCTCCTGAATGACCTCCAATGCTTGCGCGGCCTCGCTTATCTCAGGCTCAACCATTGAGATACTGAACTTGATATCAGGTGGCCCCTTAAGCGCGAACACCCCCGCTGCACCACCCAATAGGATTAAGAGGAAAGCGATTGCTGATTTCACTTCAGGAAACGGAGGCTTGAGGAAATGGACAGGCTGCTTTTTTGGATATTTCTGAAGGACAAGTGGCATCAGCCAAAGGCAAACAAAGGCACCAACAACCAACCCAATAAGAATCAAGCCACCCAATTGCTGAACCCCTTTGAACGTGCTCAGCATGAGAATTCCAAAAACAATTGCGGTAGTGAGTGCCGCCCAAAGAATTCCGGGAGCCATCTCACGTCGCAAGGCAGTGGGTGACTGCCCAACCGATGACTCACGAGCTATGACAACGCCATAGTCTATCACCAACCCAAGAAGGATTGCGGCAAACCCAACACTCACCAAATTCAAAGTCCCATAAACCCAGCCTCCCAGGCCCATCGTAATCAGGAAGACCAACCCGAGAATTATTCCCAGTGATGCCAATTGAACAAAACTCCGCTGCGTTAAAAGAAACAAGAATCCCACAATAATCGAGGTCATGGCAATGGTCCCCGACATGTCTTTCTCCATGCCCGAACCAATTTCTGAACTGAAGACCGGCCCGCCCGTCAGTTTATAGGTAAAGCCTTCCGGTTTCCATCCATCGGCAGACTCGCGGATTCTTTCCACCCAGTTGCTATGGTCGCGGTATTCCACTCCCAAATCCGCATTTGCAATCATGACAAGCCAGAGCCGGCCATCTTCACTTTGGTAATCAAAGCCATTGCCCTGCAACTGGGTCACAGCCGGATGATTCAAGAAGCCCAAAGGATCATAAGCTGCCATCATCGCTTCTCCCTGATCGAGAGAAAAAGCAACTTTGTCCTTAGTTTCGGCCAGTAAAGCCCGAATTTCAGCTGGATCGTTGAGTCTATCGGCAAATTTTTCAACCTCCGCCGGGTCGGAATCTGCCCACAGCCTCGCAAGACTCATGGCAAAGCTCTCGGGATCATCCTCAAAGCGAGCGCAATACTGAACTCTAGCTTCAGGCAGACTCTCTTTTAATCGCTTCGCTAATTCCACCACGTCTTCTTCAAAGATTTCCTCGTCATGCTTCAGCAGAAGAATCACTCGATTATCGTCATCAAAATACTCACGAAATATCTGGAGAGCCTCCACTTCAGGGATTCCGTTAGGCAAAATCTCGAGAATATCAGTCGCAAAGCTCAAACGGCGTATCCCGGTGATTGAAATAATCAGAACAATACCAAGAATCAGAAAGGAATGAATCAAGCGAGTCACGGCTGGAGATTGACTGCTCTTTCAGAAAGATCGACTTCCTAGATTGAGAATATTTCAAAAAAGTCGATGCTCACTACATGTGTCGCTTTACCCTCTTTATACTCTTTTTCCCACTTGGTCTTTTTGCTGATGAAGCTGCCCCCCTTAAGGCAGCTTTGAAGAGGCAGGCAGAGCACAAATCAGTCGTTGTCACTTTTCGCCAGACCAAAAAAGTCCCCGCTTTGGCCGATGAAATCAAAACGATGGGAAAGCTCTGGCTGGTTCCAGGTAAAGCCTTTCGTTGGCAAATCGGAACCCCAACAAAGCAGACCATTGTCTACAATGGAGGGAATGTTCTTGTGATTGACGAACTCAAAAAGACGGGCGAACGACTCTCCCCGAGCGATCGCTCGATCAAACCACTATTTTTAACCTTGGGAATGGGTAAGGAGGCCTCATTCGATGAAATGTCGAAAGTCTTCACAATCACGGGAACTAATGAAGCGAAGGGCCGCTATCTAGCAACATTTTCACCAAAGCCACGCTCGATCAGAAAGATCATCAAATCGCTTTTAATGCAGGTCAACCTCCAAACCTCATTCGTCGAGCGAATCGGTTGGGTCCAACAGGACGGCACTGAAGCGATGACTGAGTTTTTTACACCCAAGCTAAATGGGGAAATCCCTGCAGACACCTTTGTCGTCGACGAGGCCGCTTATCGCTGGAAATAATATAACTAGAAAGTGTCCGAACACGCTAAACCTAGCCTGACATTGCGGCCTCAATAAACTCAAGGACCTCTTTCCGTCCGGCCCTGGTGGTTGTCGAAGTCTCGAATGAGACCGGTTCCCCCTCACTAAACTCTTTCATTCGTTCAAGGAACAATCCTATATTTTTGCGAACAATCTTTGGCTTGCTCTTATCTGTCTTTGTAAAGACGAGTGCAAACGGTAGCTGGGCCTCAATGAGCCAAGCCACAAATTCAAGATCTAGTTTTTGAGGAGAATGACGGGAATCAAGTAACACAAAGGTTCCCAATAAGGATTCCCGATTAAGCAGATAGTCGGAAACAAACTCGTTAAACTGATCCCTTTGGGATTTGGAGACCTTTGCGTAGCCGTAACCCGGCAAATCAACGAGATTCCAAGCTTCGTTGATGTCAAAAAAATTAATCTCTCTTGTCCTGCCTGGAGTCTTTGAGACTCGGGCGAGACCATCCTTGTTCGTTAAAAGATTGATTAGGGATGATTTGCCAACGTTAGATCTACCGATAAAAGCGAATTCAGGGAGATCTGGTGAGAAACAACGGCCAAGATTGACCGCACTTGTTTTAAACTTTGCACTTCGAATTTTCATCACTCTGAAGGTCGTCGACTAAGATAAGATGTTGTTGGCTGAACAAAAAACGACTGCTTTCCGAAGAAAGCAGTCGTGAAAACAAAAAGTAAAACGATTGTTAGTAGCGTGCCTGCGCTGTATTAGCGGCGGCGACGTGCTGCAAGAGCAAGACCAGCAAGCGCTGCAAGGAGGCTTGTTGAGGGCTCAGGAACTGCAACCCCACCGAGCTGGATGCCTTCGTTGAAGACAACCCCGAGACCAGTGTCGACGTTAGTAAGGAGATTTCCCATGAGGAGGGACTCAGGTGTCAATGTGGAATCGTCGAGGAGGATATCGAGAGCGCCCAATCCAACCGCATTCTCAGTTCCAACGACCAAACCTGGATCGAAGACCGCGAAGTTAGAGGAAGTAGCAAGGCCATCTCCATCTCCAATCACAAGATAGATACTCTGTCCAACCGGTGCGTCAACAGTTCCCGCAGGAATTGCCTCTGAGCGGCTGCCATCAAAGAAACCATTAGCATTAATGCCATTAGAAAATGAACTACTTCCAGATCCAAATGGAGTAAAAGTAACAGCGATGTCGGCATCAGGGCCAGGAGCGGCTGAAAAAGTACCAGCTGCAACAAACCCAGAACCTTGGGCAATCGGTGTCCCGGTGTTATCAAGAATGGGAACGGCCGTAGCGTCTGCAGAATTGATGTTCAAGAATGATACGGTGTAGGCACCTGCACTCGAAAACAATGCGACTGTTGCGAGGCTAGCGATTAGTGTTTTCTTCATAATAATGATTTAAGGATAAATTTCTTATTTAAGCTTAGAGGTCTGCGTAGAACGTCGGTGCCTCAATTGCAACGCCTTGTGGAAGGTCGCCGCGGTTTTGGATAACAATTCCAGAAGCAGAGTCAAGAGAAACTGCAGTTGAATCTACATCATCGCCATTTGAATCCTTCCACCCTGCACCAGCTCCGCCGAAACCACCGGAAGAATACCAGTAAACATCGAATTCAGGACCGTTAGGAACGAAAACAAGATCAGCACCACCTTGACCAGCTGAGGCAGTAAGGGTGCCGTCTCTGAGGACGCCAGGATTAGCAGCCTCGTCGAATGCAGTTGAGAGAGTCGCTCCAGCAGGATAGAGTGTGCTGAGGTAGTTAAACTGAGCTGTAAGAGCCGGAGTAGTTGCAGTGGTTTTCACAGAACCGCTCACAACGATCGAGTTGTCGCCGCCACGATTTTGGATGATGAGACCGTCAGTGTAAATCAAAGTAGTAACTGCACCGTCGATAGCGTCGCTGTTCCCTGTCTCTGTGTTAAGCATCTGCCAGCCTGAACCAACGCCACCAAAACCACCGGAAGAATACCAGTAGGTGACAAATCCGCCAGAACCGTCAGGAACGAGAACGAGGTCAGCTCCACCGATACCGGCAGCAGCGTCCAAGCTTTCGCCTTCAGCACCAAAAATAGATGCGAGAGTCTGTGGCTCGCGAACGGTAACAGTGTTGTCCACTTCGAGGTTGTCCAGCAGATCGGCAGGAACGGTGACCACACCGCCAGCTGCACTTCCTGGGACAACTGCGCCAGCTGCATCTCCATCAACGACTTCAACGATCACAGGACCGTCAGCGACAGTTCCGCTTGTAAGAGTAATGGTGCCGTTCTCAGCGGTAGCAACCGTGCTTGTCGCAAGAGGAGAACCAACGAGGCGGAGGCCTACGTAGTTGAATTGCTGATTGATCTCAAGAGTTTCGTAGCCAACCGGCTTGGAGACTGATTCCTGAGCTGCGGCACTGCCCATGAGGAGGGCGCCAAGCCCAAAAGCTGCAGCTGCTTTAAGAGTAGTAGTTTTCATTTTTGTTTTCTTTTTTGTTTTCGTTGAAGTCCCACCAAAATGACTTTGATGAGTTTCCGCAGGCAATCCACGGGAAAGCTAGCGCCAAAGTGGGGGGGGCGTCAATGCCATTCTTAAAAGTTTTTGAGAAAATTGGGATTAGTTCGCAAAACAATAACATTTTGACTCAAATTGCCTTAGCCACGGGCTTTCCTTCCAGGCCTACCACGCTGAAATTTTCTGAAATTGATCGAGGCGATCAGAAAATTTGGATTCACCGGCCGATTCCAGGGATTTCGTTGAGAAATTTTCGCACGTAAACGACGCCAAAATTGACCCGTTCACAACTGCCTTCTTTAGCTGATCAAACGACGGAGACACGGCGCCCGCCGAAGCTAGGGTTCCAATAAGACCGCCCAGAAACGTGTCTCCGGCTCCTGTCGGGTCCGCTAAATCACGCAAGGGCCATGCTCCGCATCGGAAAAAGGCTTCGTCGGGGCCAAACAATTTTGCCCCAAACTCGCCCAGTTTAACGACGACGTAACGAGGTCCCTTTTCCAACAACCTCTCTCCGGCAAGCACGAGGTTGTTCGTGCCAGCAAATTCCCGGGCTTCACTTTCATTGATCACCAAAAGATCAATACGCTTCAACACCTCGTGAAGCTCATCGTTCGCCACTGTGATCCAAAGATCCATGGTGTCTGCAACGACAAATTTTTCTTCCGCAGTGCATTGATCCAGCATCTGAAGCTGATTGATGGGAGCCATGTTGGCTAAAACGACAAATGGGGAGTCAGCAAGTTCGGCTGGAACCGAAACTTGCCAATGCTCCAAAACATTGATGGCGACATTGTGGGTGGTCCGTTCGTTCATGTTCTCGTGATACTCACCAGTCCACGTGAAAGAAGCTTGGTCCGAGCGCTCGAGTCCGGACAGGTCCACTCCCTGCCCACTTAACATCTCAAGATGCTCCTGAGGAAAATCGTTACCAATGATCCCGACAAGGTGGACGGGTGAAGAGAGCTTAGCCGCGGCCAGCGAGGCGTAACTTGCGGAACCTCCGAGCAGGTTGGTTTCATCTGCCACCGGGGTTTTGACGTTATCAATGGCGACTGAACCGCCGACGAGTATTTTCATGATAGTTTAGTTAGAATTTTTTTTGCCTCCCCTTCCGGGTCTGGCGAGGAAAGCAAATGGGACACAATGACAACGCGTTTGGCACCGGCCAACTTTACTGCCTCAAGATTCTCAGGTTTAATCCCCCCTATGCAGAAAGCCGGAATCTCCCGGCCGACTTCTTGCTGCATTCCACCGATATCATCCAATCCAATTCCCGGGCGACCTTTCTTGGTCGGCGTTGGAAACAAAGGACCAAAGCCGATATAGTCAGCCTCGTCCAACAAGGCCTGACGCGCCTGCTCAAGGGAATGGGTAGATCGGCCAAGTATCATCTCTGGTCCGATCCGTTTCCGCGCTTTCTGGAGGGCACCATCGTCCTGCCCCAGATGAAGTCCATGCGCTCCACACTCGAGCGCAAGCTCAAGATGATCATTAATCACAAAGGGCTTTGCAAATTCGTCACAAAGAATTCGCAACCTCAAGGCCAAATCACTAATCTCACGCGGATCGAGATTTTTTGCGCGAAGCTGCAGGATCCCAACTCCACCAGACAAAAGAGCACGCGAGGTAGCTTCAGCATCCTCAATACTCACATAACCAAGATCGCAAATCCCATAAAGAAGTGCGTTTTGAAGAGCTGATCTCACTCCCCTTCCTTTTCCTTAAGATAGTTGGCAACCCAGGCAATATCGTATTTCCCGGCGATGAAGTCAGGGTGATCGATAATCTCTTGCTGAAAGGGAATGGTGGTCTTGATTCCGCGAATCGTGAATTCCGAAAGCGCGCGCTTCATTCGGGCGATCGCCACCTCACGGCTCGATGCGGTCACAATGAGCTTTGCGATCATCGAATCATAATGCGGGGGCACCGTGTAACCGGAATAAACGTGAGTATCAACACGCACTCCTTTACCGCCCGGAGCATACCAGAGATCGATAGTACCAGGACTTGGAGTGAAGTTATTATAGGGATCCTCCGCATTAATGCGGCATTCGATGGAATGACCACGTGGCTCGACTCCCAAAACATGATCGGAAACCGGCTCTCCGGACGCGATCCGGATTTGCTCTTTAATAAGCTCACAGCCCATGACCTCTTCCGTCACCGGATGCTCGACCTGAATCCGGGTGTTCATTTCCATGAAGTAGAAATCGGTAGCATCGGCATTGACCAAATACTCAATCGTTCCAGCGTTCCGATAGCTAATTGATTCGATCAAACGGACGGAGGCGTCACCCATGCGCTTTCTCAATTCGGGAGAAATCAGTGGACTGGGGCATTCCTCGATAATCTTCTGATTGCGGCGCTGCATTGAGCAATCCCGCTCTCCAAGGTGGAAATAGTTCCCGTGGTCGTCTGCAAGAACCTGAAACTCAATATGGTGAGGCTCAAGAACCAGTTTCTCAATGTAGCAATCACCGTTATTGAAACAGGCTTCAGCCTCCTTGGATGCCGCCTGAAACTGCGACTTGAATTCTTCCTCGCTCATGGCGGGACGCATACCACGTCCCCCGCCACCGGCAGTGGCTTTAATCATCACCGGAAATCCAACTTCCCTGGCAACTTTCAGGCCCACATCTGCATCAGCAACAATCCCGTCTGAACCAGGAGTAACGGGAACTCCATTAGCCGTCGCTGTGGCGCGGGCGGTATTTTTGTCACCCATGGTCCGAATGACTTCAGCCGAAGGCCCAATAAAGGTAATATTACAGCTTTCGCAAATTTCAGCAAAACGGGCATTTTCCGAGAGGAATCCATATCCCGGATGAATAGCATCTGCTCCGGTAATCTCAGCCGCGGCAATAATCCGGTCAGGCTTCAAATAGCTCTCTTTACTGGGGCCGGGGCCAATGCACACCGAATCATCGGCCAGCTGAACGTGCATCGAATCAATATCCGCCTCGGAATACACCGCGACAGATTCAACTCCCAATTCACGACAGGCTCGAATGATGCGAAGGGCGATTTCGCCACGATTGGCGACGAGGACGCGCTTAAACATGATAGATCAGGGGAATTTATTGAACCCGGAAAAGGTCGTCTCCGAACTGAACGGGAGTTCCGTCGTCCACGCAAATCTGGGTGATCGTTCCGGAACGCTCAGCCTTGATCTCATTCATGACTTTCATGGCCTCGATGATGCAGAGTGTTTGGCCCTCGCTGATTGTGTCCCCAACGTTCACGAAATCGGGGTCATCAGGAGATGGTTTCCGGTAAAAGGTTCCTACCATTGGGGAGGAAATCGCTTCACCGGAAGGAGCTTCAACTGCTCCTCCGTCCGTGGTCGTTGCCGGCTGGGCTGGCGCCGCGATTGGCGCTGCCGCGGCAACCTGACCACTCGCGGAAGGCATCGAGGCGATTAACTTCTGGATCTCCTCCAAATCATTGCCTTTCTTGAGCTTGAGGTTGAAGTCTTCCTTTTCGTATTGGAACTGAGACAAGCCATGCTCGTCCATCAGTTTCATGATTTTGCGAATTTCAGTTAGGTCCACGGAGTTGATAAAAGGTTAATGAGCGGTTGCTCGGGGGTCATTATGACGAAATTGTAAAGATGGGCAACACCGAACCTTTTCGCATCTCTCTCAGGCCAACAAAAGACCCCGATTTTCTGCCTTTTATTCTTCCATGATTTTCGACAAGTTTAGAAAGATCAGACGGTAACGATGCTGAAATCCAAACCTCTCCGCCAAACCCAACGCAGCCAGTGCTCGAACTGAAAGATGTTTGCTTCACCATTCAAAAAGATGGTGAGCCCCTAAATCTTGTAGACCGCGCCAGCCTGAAAATCCCCAGAGGCCATTTTATGGCTATTGTGGGACCTTCCGGTTGCGGTAAGACGACCTTGCTCAAAACCATCGCCGGGCTCAACCCCGAATCAGATGGTTCACTCTGGTGGAATGGTCGCAATTTATCCGAAGACGGAGACTTGGAACCCTACGAAATCGGCTACGTCCCCCAATTTTCCATCGCCTACGACCAACTTAGCGTCGACGAATCAGTAGAAGCCTCTACGCGGCTCCGCGTCAAAACCAAGAGTGCCGGCGAGCTTGATGAGCGGATTGACAGGGTTCTTGAAGAAACCGGCCTTGCACCCATCGCAGATCGTCCGGTCAGCGTCCTCTCCGGAGGACAAAAACGCCGCCTCGGACTAGCCATGGAATTGGTCTCCCACCCAAAACTTCTTCTTTGTGACGAGGTCACCAGTGGACTAGATCCCCGTTCCGAAAGGGAAATCGTCCATCTTCTTCACGATATCTCGCGTCGAAAAGGGCGGATTGTGCTTTCGGTAACCCATTCATTAGCTCACCTCGAACTCTACGACTCGATCTTGGTCCTCCACGAGGGCAAGGTAGCCTATCACGGCACTCCGGAACAGTTAACTCACTATTTTTCAGTCGATAATACGGAGTTAGTCTATCCCCAGCTCGCGAAACAAGCCTCGGAGAAATGGCGCACTTCATGGCTAAAGCATTCAACCACCTACTACGATAAACTTGAGAGAAACCGGCAAAACTTAGTCGACCAGGGGCAACTCGAGCTGCCCGCCGAAGAATTTGAAGATCCGGACGATGAGGACGATACAATCGTCCGCGAAGAAGACGTTCGCGCACCCGGGCTGCTCAGCCAGTTCAGCACCCTTTTGGGACGACGAATGCGGATTTTCTTCCGAGACCGGGGGCAAGTTCTTCTCCAACTCGCCATCCTCGTTTGCTTTCCCATTCTCGTGGTTCTCTTCTCGCCAAGAGCCAATGAGAATATGAGGAAGTTCACCAACGCTTCCGGCGCGAGCCTTCAGGAACAATATCAGGAGCAGGCCAACGTTCAGGCCGATCGCCTCAAAGTGGGCTCCGCGGTCTCCGGTATCATCATGTTTCAGGTCGTATTGCTCTCCTTAATGGGATCCAACAATGCTGCCCGTGAAATTGCGGGAGAGCGACAAATTCTTGAGAAAGAGAAATTTGGGGGGGTCAGCCCAATCGCCTACCTAATGAGCAAAGTTGTCTTCCTGTCCGGGCTAGTCCTGGTTCAATCACTATGGATGGCGGGCTTCGTGGAGCTATTTTGGTCGTTCAAGGGCAACTTTACGGATCACGCAATCTTTCTGGTGCTAGTAAACGCGGCCATGACCTCGGTTTGCCTTGGAATTTCTAGTCTCATGCGAACGGCCGAAAAAGCCTCTCTCCTTTCGGTCTATCTGGTCGGCTTCCAGCTTCCTCTCTCCGGAGCAGTTTTGGCGCTACCAGAGAACATAGAACCCATCACGCGCCCCTTCATTTCTGCATACTGGGCTTGGTCAGGCAGTGTTACTTCACTTTCTGGAGACTATAAATCCGCTCTCACCGCAATCAGCGAAACCGAGCTTTCTCCAACAAACATCTGCTTTTTCGTTTTGGTCATCCATATTATGGTCGGCCTTGCCGCCTCATGGGTGGGCACCAGTCGCCCACAATGGGAACACTAATCTATTAATCAACTTTCAATCATGGCTCGTCGCGCTAGCTCAGGCGTTAATACTCAGGCCCTCATCATCGGGGCCGTCATTCTCATCCTCGTTCTCGGGGGCGGTTACTTGTTCTTGAACAGAAAACCGTCCGGCTTTGATGCTCCGGAATTAGATATCGAACAAGCCCTTGGCAACAGCCGCAGCCTCTCTGGAAACCGCTATCAGGTCACCGGCAAGCTCATCGATCGTAAGATCGAATCAAACGGCCAAATTATCACCATCCAGCTTGGAGAAGAGACCAACCCGAAGTTCCTGCCCATCATGATTCCGGAGAACTTCAAAGGCGGGAACCTCAACCAACAAGCAAAATACACTTTCCTTATCGAGTTCAACACCTCCGGACTTGCAGTTGCGGGGGACGTGAAACAACTCTAAAGTCGAGTCTAGATCTACCAAATTTATGAAGAACACCCTACTCACCCTGGCGCTTACCCTCCCTGCTCTGGGGCAGGTCTACACTCCCCCGGCTCCCACCAATAATCAAAACTCAACCCCGAGCGATACCGTCATTCGTTCAAATTCAAATCAATCAGCCGGTGGGGGCAACAACAACAACGGCGGCCTTCTTGGCAATGAAGTCGGCTTCTTTGACCCCACCAATGATACGATTTCTTGGAATGGGAAAACCTGGGCTGCAAGCAACAACCGGCTCGTCGCAGCTCGCTTTGAGAAATACCTGAACGAGCCCGAGGAAGCCACCGCAGCCGCTCAAGAATACCGCGAAACCATTGACGGGATTCTCGACCTTCTCTCACCCCACCGCAAGGGAGGCCCAATCTTTCTGGACGCCGTCGCCCTGCTGCCAAAGGCATCCACCTACCCCGGCGATGCCAAACTTTGCGACTCCCTGAGCAATGCAATCTATACGGCCATTCTCTCCCGGAAGGCCGATAAGCGTTCCAAGGAACTCCTGGCCCGCATGGAGCAGGAAAAGAAAAAAGCCATTCTTGATGCCGACTGGAAGGCCCGCACCGAGCAAGATCCCAATGTCGGGAATACCCGCTCCGCCGGCGGCGAAAACCAAGAGCAAACCGAGCAAGCCCAACAGATCGGTCGAGGCGCCCAATCACTGGCATACGCCGAGCACGTCAGGCGTATCGCTGAGATCGAGGCCCAGAAAAAAACCCGCGAGCTTGAACAAAAAGTCAAAAACGAACTCTCTAAGGTGCAATATCAGGCACTGATGGTGCAGTTCTTCGCACAACGTCGCTTCAAGCACGTAATTATGGCCTCCCGTTTCTACAACCAAATTTGGAAAGAAGGAGACGGCACCCTCTACATTGATCAAGACTCAGACATCAACAAGGTCTTCAGCGAGAGCCTTGGTGTTAGCCCAACTGTTTCCACTCTCGACTCACTCGCCCACGAAGCCATCCGCGACGTCGACAAGGGAGTCGAAGTCTTTAAGTTCCTCGTCGAGCGCGGCGAACTAGAATCTGCCTCCAAGCGCCTTGCCGAAGCTTACCTCGTCGGAGAATTTTTGCCTTCCGTTAACACTTTGGAGCGGGAAAAAAAGCGCAAGGTTCTCACCTTCGTTCGCGGCTCCAACGTACTTCTCAATGCCATTGACGCTAAAGATTACACCAAAGCTACCGAGCAGATCAACGAGCTCAAAGGTAAGGCTGATGACTTCGATGCCACGAAAGCACAGGCGGCAGTCGCCACCTTCACTAGAGCGAGCGACATGCACATCATGATGGCCAAGAATCACCTTGCAGGCAAAGATATGCTGAAGGCACAGGAGGAAATCCGCAAAGCCATGGAGATCTGGCCCCAAAATCCCAAGCTCGCTGAGTTTGACCGGCTCGTAAATGCCGGTGGCTCACTCATCCAGCTTCGCAACGACTTTGACCGCCTCTTTGCCGAGCAGAACTATCGCGAAGTCTTCCGACGGCGCTTCGAGTTCGGCCCCAGCATTGATGGCGATGCCGACCGCACCGCCAAATTCCGTCAAGTTATGGAAAACATCACCTCAATTGAAACTGCTGTCCAAGGTGCCGAGAAGATGTCCAACATCGGTCAAAACTATGCGGCCTGGGAAGAACTCTCAGAAGTTCACGAACGTTTTCCTGACGACCCCAATCTCAATCAATTTATGACCAAGCTGGCTCCGAAAGTCGCTGACTTCACTATCGCTCTCAACAACGCCCAAAACCACGAAGAGCGGGGCAACCTGGGCTCGGCTCTCTCATGGTTTTATAAAGCCAAACATCTCCATCCTCTCAGCGCAAAGGCTGAAAATGGTATCAACCGACTAGTGCAGGTTGCCCTTCAGCAAGAAAATCTTTAAAACATCAAACTATAAGAAAGCGGGCCACAAGAGTGGCTCGCTTTTTTTGTGCCCTAGAAAACCTACGGGCACTCACCCAACCTCCTCAGAAAATCAAAGGAGTAAATACCAGTGCCATGCCCATCCGCCCAAAAAAACTGGATCGCGTAGCCTCCAACAATCTGATGTCGCTGAAGCTCAAAGCTCTTCTCAGTGTGGACCACCTTGGGAACCAAAACCTTCCCCGTTACATCAGGCTCACCCTGACAAGCTGCACACGGACACGCCCGGCGCAGGAAATCGAAATTTAGGTAGGTCTCGCCACCATCAGCCCATGCTAAGGCAACCTCATTCCCGATCACGGCAATATTCTCCAGTTTTATCACACTCATGGCTTTTTAATTCTGGGACCAAAGATTGCCGAGCCCACTCGAACGATTGTGGAACCTTCCTCAATCGCAACCTCAAAATCTCCACTCATTCCCATGCTGAGGCCTGGAAGATCTCGACCCGATATCGATTCAAGTTCGTCCTGTAATTCGCGCACTTTTCTAAACCATGGGCGAGCATCCTCCGGAGTTTCGGTACGTGGAGGAATGCACATCAATCCCTGCCAATCGAGATTCGTAAGCTCTAGAATCTCTTCCAGACTCCCCCTCAGTTCGTCAGGAGAGAATCCGTGTTTACTTTCCTCAGCTCCAATATTGACCTCCAGATAAATCTTGGGCGTCAGCCCTAATTCACCCGCCACCCGATTGGTAAAGCGGGCTAATTTCATCGACGAAATACTGTGAATCACCGGAAAGAGCGGAAGCACCTTTCGAATTTTGTTTCGCTGCAACCCCCCGATGAAATGCCACTCTAAATCATCAGGAAGATTTGGAATTTTTTCTTCACCTTCCTGCAATCGATTTTCACCAAATAACATCTGACCCGCATCAACCGCTTTCCGAACGATTTCCGCCGGCCAGGTTTTGGACACGACCAACAAGTCCACGTTGCGGCCTCCGCTAGAAGTAGCCTTAGCCACCCGGCCCCTTATTACCTCCAAGTTTTCTGCGATGGGGGACATATGGGTTTTAGTCCCCGCGCTCCAAGACACCAGCCAGTTTGCTAGCTTTCACAGCGTCGACAAGATCGCTTAAAACTGCCAAACCCTCTCGCTTCGTGGCATCGACACCACTTGGCCACTCCGGCGTATCATCAAGATCTGCAACCTCGTCTTTAGCCTGCCTCATGTGCCGTTGGGCGTCATTTTCCAGGTTCACTTCGGGCAATTCATCGACGTTTACATCATCTAAAGTTAAACGATACATCTTGAAATTCGCCTCATCCTCTTTTTGGGTTTCAGCAAAACGCTTGAGGCGCTCGGCATTGCGCGACTTTCGCCGGACATCCGCCTCCGCAATCTCCTTTTTGCGCGTCTCCATATTCAAGGAAACTTTATTTTCTTCCAAGCGCTTCTCCAGTCGCTCGGTGTCCTCAAGAACGTATGCAAAATCCTGATTGCCCGCCATACGCTTGTTGCTTTTATCGGAAAGCATCGAGAGGAAGAGATTCTGACGATTATATGGCTTGAACTCATTAGCCCGCGCAATTTTGTCATAAGCAAGAGCATGATCAGCATACTTCTCGCCAATTTCTAGGGCATCCCTCACCGACGGAAGGATGATATCAGGGACCACTCCCAGCTTTTGGGTTGAACTCCCGGCAACCCTGTAGAACTTTTGGATTGTAAGTTTAACAGCACCAGCTCGTTGACGATTCGCAAGAGGAGCCATGAATCGCGCAATCTCCAGAGGCTGTTGAACCGTGCCCTTACCGTAAGTCGACGACTCACCAACGACGACAGCACGATTGTAGTCCTGAAGAGCGCCCGCCAAAATCTCACTCGCCGAAGCACTTCCTTTATCGGTCAAAATCACGATCGGGCCGTCGTAGAGCGCCTTGCGAAAAGGCGATTTCAGGGCCTCGGTATGACCGTTGGTCATTTTGATTTGAACGACTGGAGCCTTATCCTCAACAAAGAAGCCGGTAATACGCCTGACTTCTTCGAGGGATCCTCCGCCATTTCCTCTGAGGTCAATTGCCAACCCCTCAATCTTTTCTTTTTTGAGGCGCTCGATCAAAAGCTCCAAATCCCGCGATACTCGAACGTCACGATCCTCTGGATCGAAATAAAACGAAGGCATCTTGACGACGCCAAGCTTCATTTGATCTTCACCCTTGTTGTAATCGATAATCTCAGCCGTAGTGAGCTCATCCTTCATAGTGACTTCTTCACGTTTAATAACAATGATTCGGGTCTCCCCCGCAGGAGCGCCTGCCGGCTCAACCTTCAGGCCCACTTCCACGCCATCTTCTCCGCGGATCATTTCAACAACTTTATCAAGAGGCATGAACATAATATCCACCCATTTCCCGTCATTTTTGGAATCAACCCCGACCACTCGATCCTTCAGCTTTAGTTCCCCCTGACGATCGGCTGGGCCGTTGTTCACGATCCCCTCAATCTTGGTCGCGCCATCGTCCTCGGCTCGTAGCATCGCGCCGATCCCAACCAAACGATTCTGAATATTGACCCTAAACTGTTGGAGCTCGCGCTCGCTGAAATATTCAGAATGAGGATCGTGAGCCCGCGCCACTGCGCTGAGAAAATAGTTCGCGATATCCTCCTTGTCCGCACCCTCAATCGTCTTAAAAAATCTTTCGTAGCGCTGGGAAATCTTTTCCTTCGCGGCAGGCTGATCCTTCAATGGATTTTCCTTACCCTGCTCCTTAGCACGGCGGGCAACTTCATGACGGCGAAGAGTCTCAGCCAAGAGCGCCTCTTTGAGCTGCAGCCTCCAGAGATTCTTCGCATCTGCAGCATCTTTAGGCCAGGCGGCCTCTTCCCGATCACGAGAAATAAATTCTTCGGTGTTAAAAGCGAACTCATGCTTATTGAGCAATTCTTCCACCACAGCGGCACGCTCGATCACTCTCTTTTTGTAGACTTCATAGATCTCAGTGGCTGCTGTCATCGACTCCTTACCGAGAAGCATGTTGTCGAGTTCGGTTCTATATTTTCCTCCCAACCCATCGATATCACCTTGTTCGAAATAGAGTCTCGAGGGATCAAGATCGCCCACGTAGTCATTGAAAATCCTCTCACTCAGCGTGTCATCAATATCAAGACGAGCATAGTGTCCGTTTTGAAGGATCCGGGACATTTCTCTGGCAACTAGATCAAAATCTGCAGCCAACGTCGCGCTACTAGAGATTAGCCATAGGGATAATGCCGGAGCGAGGAAACGCATAAGAGTTTTCTTCATAAAAATTGGAGAGATTGATTGTAGGCCTAAAGACCGGTGCCTCGAGGCTTGATTGTAATCTACAAGCGACGATCAGCGATGAGATTTTTTCTTTCTTTGTCGATTTCTACCTCGAGCCAATTCCTGAATTCTTTCATCTGCTCAATAATCTCGAGGGTCGCGGTAGTTCGAATTCCCAGCGCCGACCTCGGAATATCGTGGTAGCGCTCGCTTGGAGTAGGAAGAATACCCAGCTTCAGCTTAATCGAAATTATTTCCTTTCCTCGCTTAACCTGAAGATCAATGGGGGTTTGAGGCGGATTTTTTTGAATCTGCGCGGCCACGTCCGAAGTCAGATCAAACCCGCCACGAACTTCCCAATCGCTGATTTTCAGAATGATGTCGTCGTTTTTTAACCCGCTCAATTTGGCTGGAGTGTCGGGGAACACCTCAGTAATGAGAACCCCATGATATTCCCGGACTTGGGGTATTTGCACAAGGGGCCTCACCTGGGGGTCTCGACCTAGAGGCTTGGCTTGAGGAACTTGACCCGGAGGCTTAGCTTGCGGCTCTGTAGCGACAGGCGACATGATGATGCCAACGTAACCTTTTGGCGGGAAATAAGCACGCTCCAAGAGAGGGACAAGCCTCACCCGCATCTCTGGATCATTCGTCTTGAGATACTTCCCCAAGAGGACTGCCTTTGCAGTTTCATGATTTTTTACCACCCAATGATTTAACACCTTTTGAGCAGCTTTCCGCTTTTCAAAAGTTCCTGAAGATAGCTCCAAAAAATCCGGCATCTCTTCTGCGCTCAAAGCATTGACACAAAAGGCAATAATGAAGGTGGAGACTATTTTCATTGGGCTGGAGGTTACTCCTCGAAAGGAATGATTCAATCTCACAGGATCAAAAAACGGACCTCCCTAAATGAGAGGCCCGTTTAATTGTTAATAAACCGAGGAATTATCGTCCAATCAAGTTTCCTTCAGGAACCTCGATGACATCACGAGCATACACCTTAACGCTTTTATGTTCTTGGCGCTTCATATCATAAACATAGGCCTTTCCATTGCGATAGAGTTTCACCCGATTCATGGCGGCATAGGTAGTTTCACCGCCAGCTCCTTGAATGGCCGAGTAAAGAGTCAGGCCATTTGTCCACTGCTTCTGTCCAGGACCGCGGACCTGACCTCCAACAGTGTAGAACTGATTGTCCTGAGCCTTGGCATCCTCTCCACTGAAGACCTGAAAAACAGGATTCGTGTAGATTTGTTTTACTCGATACTGTCCGGCGATCTTGGTAGCTAAGGCTGATTTACTCAGACCGGAAGCCTTCACTTTTCCGATCATCCACATTTCAATGTAGCCATCACCGGAGACAGAATAGACAGCATCGAGTCGGCCTTTTTCGGATACAGGAACACCTGTGATTGATATTTGAAGAGTTTGGCCGTTTCTAACAGTCTGAGCATTGACCGATGCAAAGCCTAGCACTGCGATTAATAAGGTAAGGATTGTTTTCATTCTATTTTTTTAGGGGGGATTTGGAACTCACGCTCCAATAATAGGGTGATTTTTCTTAATAGAGGTCGTCGTTAGAAGGCTTTGACGGTGCAGCGCTCGAGGGCTCAGGCTTGCTCGACTGGTGAGCGGTCATTGCCTGGGGTGTCTGATTCTCCTCCATGTTGCTTGGAGCATAGTAGGTATAGTAGCTGGTGTAATACTGATACTGGCTATCGCTTCTGACATCAACGTTATTCAAGACGACACCGATCACCTGACCGCCAACATTCTCAACAGCCTGCTTCACTCGCATCAGCATGTTACGAGGAAGCTTGCGATGCTGAACGACGACCATCGTCAGATCAACTTCACTCGCAAGCACCGCTGCATCACTCACGCCGAGGATTGGAGGAGAGTCAACAAGCACAAGA
>JBDNAG010000049.1:0-56094 GCA_039768565.1 Akkermansiaceae bacterium
ACATGCCCAACGTCTCTGCCAATGGAACTGGAGAGGACACCCTTCTCGCTGACCTCGAAAAAATCCGTGACAAAATCAGATTCCGTCATGGGCGCGCCTACGAAAGGTTTCGGAAGGATCACGACGGCATTGTAGAGGATTTCCTCAAGGACACGATAGATGCCATCAACTCTTTCCCATTCCTCGGGGAAACGATTAAAGACACCTTGCTGGAGGAATACGAAGGATACCTCGAAAGAAAAGAGCTTCCCGATAGCATCCCCGAAGCCTCACCCGGGCGACTTAAGAGAAAGCTAAAAGAGGCCAAAGAAGAAACCAAAATTCTCAAGGAAGAATATGAAGATGAATTTAAGGAGGCCAAACGAGATTATTTAGATCTTCTCACCAAGACTGCCAACTCGGTCCTAAGAAAAGGAGAAGCTAATAAAGGCAGAATATTCATCCTCGAAAACAAGGTCACAACTGATGACGATGACCGCTTTGAGAAGATTATGGAAAGCGAGAAAGTCCCTCTTCCGGTAGAACCTACAAAGGAAGATAACGAATAAATTCCCTTCCCCCTGCTTGCGCAGCCCTTCTCCCACGCTAACTTCACGCGTGCCAAAAAAAGCTGACTCCAAGCCCGCCGAAAACGCCATTCAAATTCGTGGCGCTCGTCAGCACAACCTGAAGAATCTCGATCTTGAGATTCCCGTTGGCAGGCTCACCGTCATCACCGGTCCCTCGGGTTCCGGCAAATCCTCTCTCGCCTTTCACACCCTTTATGCGGAAGGGCAAAGGCGATACGTCGAAACATTCTCACCTTACGTCCGTCAGTTTTTTGATCGTATGGACAAGCCCAAGGTCGACCGTATCGAAGGCATTCCTCCCGCCATCGCGATCGAGCAAAAAAACACCATTCGCACCACCCGCTCCACCGTCGGAACACTCACCGAGGTGAACGATTATCTCAAACTGCTTTACCCACGACTAGCGAAAGGATTTCACCCCAAGACAGGAGAAGAAGTTCGCCCAGACACCCCCAAGTCCATCCTCGATTGGGTCACCTCGAAGCACCCGGATGAGAGCATCCTGGTGCTTTTCCCAATTCCAGTCCCGTCCGACACCTCTCCGGAAGATCTATTTCCATTCCTAAATTCGCAAGGCTACCTGCGTATTTTTTTAAAAGGCCAAGTGATCCGGACCGACTCCGCACCATCGCTCAAAAAGTTACCCCAGGAAGTCCATATTATTCAAGACCGCCTCAAGGTCACCACACGTAACAAATCCCGACTCACCGAGTCCTTCGAACAAGCCCTCACACTCGGCAAGGGCGTCGCTGCTGTCTCGAGCGAAGAAAGTTCGCTGAAGAACTTTACGACCAGCTGGGCACCCCTCGTCAAACCCACCTCCTCTCTCTTCTCCTTCAATTCCCCTCTGGGCGCCTGTAACAATTGCCGCGGCTTCGGCAAAGTCATCGGCATTGATCTGGACAAAGCCATTCCAAATCACCTTCTCTCGCTCCGTGACGGGGCCATCAAACCCTTTCAAGGAGAACGTGGCGAGGACTGCCAACGCGACCTTCTAAAAAACTGCAAGGAAGCCGGGATCAACCCGAACCTCCCTTGGAACGAACTCGATCCCAGCCAACAACGTTGGGTCAAGTACGGCGAACGCAGTAATAAATCCCCCCTCTCTTCACTCGAGCAATCTGAATCGCTCTGGCAGGAAGGACGTTGGTATGGCGTTCAGGGATTCTTCGATTGGCTGGAAACCAAAGCATACAAAATGCACGTCCGGGTTTTCCTTTCACGCTACCGGGCCTATACCGAATGCCCCGATTGTCAGGGGACCCGCCTCCAACCGGACGCCCTTCATTTCAAAATTCTCGGCAAGACCCTCCCTGAGCTTTGGCACATTCCACTCGATCAACTACTCTTCTTTTTTGAAGGTATCGCCACTTCACACGCGCCCCTCGATAAAACGACTGACCTGGTCTTAAAAGAAATCACCTCCCGACTTCACTACCTTTGCGAAGTTGGATTGGGATACCTCACGCTTGACCGTCCGGCACGCACTCTTTCTGGCGGAGAAATTGCTCGCGTCAATCTCACCACCTGTCTGGGCTCCGCTCTTACGCAAACTCTCTTTGTCCTCGATGAACCCACTGTCGGCCTTCACCACCGAGATATCGATCGCCTGACCAAGGTCATGCACGACCTTCGCGACAAGGGAAACACCCTCGTCGTGGTTGAACATGATGAAGCCGTGATGCACCAAGCCGATCAGCTCATCGACATGGGCCCGGAGGCTGGAGAACATGGAGGAGAAATCACCTATCAGGGACCAGCCAAATCCACGGCCAAAAAGAAATCACTCACCCTTCAATATCTTTCCGGACAAAAATCGATTCCGATCCCGAAGAAGCTGAGGGTGCCACGCGCAAACCTTTCCATCAAAAGAGCTTCGGCAAACAACATCTTCAATCTCTCACTCGACATCCCCCTTGGCGTTTTCACCTGCCTCACCGGAGTTTCCGGCTCCGGCAAGTCGACCCTTGCTCACCCTATCATTCACAACAATCTCGCGAGGCACTTCGGGCTCCCCATCGATGAAAAACCCGCTCCTGCCGAGATCACCGGAATGGAAGAGCTTCGCGGGGTCGAACTCATCGACCAATCTCCCCTTTCCCGCACTCCGAGATCAACCCCCGCCGTCCTCCTCGGCGCCTTTGAGCATATCCGTCAACTTCTTTCGCTTACCACGTCAGCAAGATCAGAAAATCTCACTCCCGGATATTTCTCTTTTAACTCTGGTCCCGGACGATGCCAACGATGCTCCGGTAATGGTTTTGAAAAGGTCGAGATGCAATTCCTGTCCGACCTCTACCTGACCTGCCCCGAATGCAATGGCACCCGTTTCACGCGCGCTGCCGAGTCTTATCACTATCATGGAAAATCAGTTGTCGACTTTCTTCGCTTAACCGCTTCCGAGGCCTTGGCCTTTCTCGAGGAAATTGAAGGACTCACAAGTAAGGAAAACCTTCTTCTCTCCAAAACCCGCAAAGCTCTTCAACCCCTTGTCGAAACGGGCCTCGGCTACCTCCGACTAGGTCAACCGCTCAATACCCTTTCAGGCGGCGAAGCCCAGCGCCTCAAACTCTGCCAGCTCCTGACCTCCACCTCGGGCAGCGTCAACACCCTGCTCATTCTGGACGAACCCACCACCGGACTTCACTTCACTGACATCGAAAAACTTCTCACGGTTTTCCACCGCCTCGTCGACGTCGGATACTCTCTCCTCGTCATTGAGCACCAAACCGATGTTATTAAGAACGCTGATCACATCATCGAGATCGGACCGGAGGCCGGGCTCAACGGTGGTCAAATCGTTTTCGAAGGCAGCCCAAAACAGCTGGCCAAAAAGAAAACCCACACCGCAACTGCGATCTCAAACCCGCACACCGCGATCTCAAACCGGGCATCCAAAGCAAAGCCCGTCGCAAAAAACGAGATCTCCATTCACGGCCTGCGTCACCACAACCTCAAGAATATCGACGCAACCATTCCTCACAACGAATTCGTTGTCATCTCCGGCCTGAGTGGCTCCGGAAAATCCACTCTCGCATTCGACGTCATCTTCGCCGAAGGCCAGCGTCGGTTTCTTGACTCCATGTCTCCATACGCGCGCCAGTTCGCCAGCCAACTGGAAAAACCTGACCTCGATCTCATCACCGGCCTCCCTCCGACGGTCGCGATTGAGCAACGCATCTCCCGGGGAGGTGGAAAATCGACAGTTGGAACAGTTACTGAAATCTACCACTTCCTTCGTCTGCTTTACGCAAAGCTCGGCATCCAACATTGCCCTCAGTCCGGCGAACCCGTTATTTCCCAGACTCCCGAAGCAATCGGCGACCAACTTGGCAGGCTCCTAAAAAAGGAAAAATCCCTCCGACTTCTCTCACCCGTTTTAAAAGCCCGCAAAGGTTTCCACAAGGAATACGCCCTCGCCGCCGAAAAAGCGGGATTTGCTGAGATGTTTATTGACGGGCAACTCATCGACACGGAAAACTTCCAACCGCTTGCACGCCACAAGGCCCACGATATCGACTTCGTAGTCGCTCAAGTCACGCACAAGCAAGCTGTCACAAAGACCTCCGAATCACTTGCCGTCGCTTTACAATACGGAAAAGGAACCTTCAGAGTCCTGGCAAGCAAGAATGACCTTCACACCTTCTCTACGGCAAGGGTATCTCCAGTCACCGGAGAGTCTTTTGAGGAACTGGACCCCCACCACTTCTCATTCAACTCACCGCGGGGTTGGTGCCAGACCTGTCGTGGCTATGGACACATCACCGCCGGACGTTTCGACACCAAAGGCTTTAACTCCGAGGCAGAAGCAGAAATCCATGAAGAAAAGCTGGTCGCAAAGGCCGACCCGGATGAGCTTCACACCTGCCCCGATTGCCATGGTGCCAGGCTGCGCGAAGACTCCCGCCACGTTCTTATCGGTGGCCAGTCACTTCCCGCACTCTCATCGCTCAACGTTCAAGATGCCACCAAGGCCATCAGCGCGTTAAAATTTAAGGGTCGTGATTTGGCGATCTCCCGGGACATCCTGCCCGAGATCCTTCAACGACTTGAATTTCTTGATCATGTAGGTCTTGGCTATCTTCAACTGGATCGCTCCGCCACAACCTTGTCCGGAGGTGAGTCCCAGCGTATCCGTCTTGCCGCTCAACTTGGATCCAATTTGCAGGGAGTCTTATACATTCTCGATGAACCTACGATTGGTCTGCACCCTCGTGATAACACCGCTCTTCTGGGAACTCTGCAGGCCCTCAAGAAAAAGGGTAACTCGCTTCTCCTCGTCGAGCATGATGAAGACACGATCAAAGCCGCAACCCACTTGATCGACCTTGGCCCCGGAGCCGGCATTGAAGGAGGAGAAATCGTAGCATCGCTAACAAAACGCCAAATCAACAGCAAGACTGCTCTAAAAACGCACTCAAAGTCACCAACCCTGCAGGCTCTCAAAAACCCCCTCATTCATCCATCCCGAGGCAAACGGCGCAAGATTCCCTCGGCCAGAGCAAGGAAAGGATGGCTCAAGCTAAAGGGCTGCGAACTCAACAATCTGAAGAACTTGGATGTGCAAGTCCCTACCGGACGCCTCACCGTTTTAACCGGCGTTTCGGGATCTGGAAAATCATCACTGATGCGTGGATGCCTCAGTGTTGCTTGTGACAAAAAAGCAAAAGGTGCTCCCTTCAAGTCGGCAAGTGGGTTCGATGTTTTCAAATATCGCTACGAGGTGGACCAGTCCCCCATTGGAAAAACCTCGCGCTCCTGTCCCGCGACCTACGTGAAACTTTTCGATCACATCCGGGCCCTCTTTGCACAGCTTCCCGAGTCGCGAATGCGTGGCTATACTGCCTCCCGGTTTTCCTTCAACAACAAGGAAGGGCAATGTCCCGAGTGCAAGGGAAACGGGCGTATCAAACTCGAAATGGACTTCCTCCCCACTACCTGGATCGACTGCGAGGGTTGCATGGGAGATCGCTACAATCCGGCCACTTTGGATATCCGCTACAATGGACTCACCATTGGCAATGTCCTCAACCTTAACATCAAAACTGCAGCCGAATTCTTTTCAGCGCATCCCAAGCTACAAAAGCCACTCCAACTCCTGGCAGAAACCGGGCTTGGTTACCTGACTCTCGGTCAACCATCCCCAACCGTTTCCGGAGGCGAGGCACAGCGCCTCAAATTAGTCACCCAACTCACGAAGGGACGACCTAAAATCACCAATCTCGGCCCAGTAAACACAAACCTCTACCTCATTGAGGAACCGACCATCGGACTCCACCAACAAGACGTGGCGCGCCTCACTGATGTTCTTCATCGCTTGGTCGACGAAGGGCACACGGTTGTTGTAATCGAGCACCACATGGACTTGGCTGCCGAAGCAGACTATATCATCGACCTAGGCCCGGAAGCAGGCCCAAATGGTGGAACGATTGTCGCAAAAGGCACTCCGGAAGAAGTCGCCAACTCGAAACAGTCGGTCACCGCGCCTTTTATTGCTGACGTTCTTTAGTCGACGATTTCGTAGGAATCTTTGTCGTTAAAATTGATAAAGATACGATCCTTCTTTTCCTGCTTCTTGTAGCCAAGCTTACCTTTCAACTTGATTGTCTTTCCGACCAGCTCCTTGAGAGTCTCTTCGGTAACCTCGACCTCTTTCAGCTTCTTAATATTGCCGCTGCCAAAGAACTCGTGACTCTCACCCTCAAAGACGAGATAGAGATTTTTCTTATCACCGGACACCCGAACACTCTCCACTTTGCCTTTGAAAGTTGCCCGTGTGTTTCTCAGGGCGACCAACTGCTCGGCGTCGGCTACCGTATAGACATCCTTCTTGGGAAGCAAATCAATCGGATCAATTGTCGTGATTTCAAAAATCCCCTCAATTTGAATCTTCTCCTCGGAAACCATCCAGCCAATGACCTTCACAACTTGTCCGGACAAATGCGCTGAGGACCCTCTCCAAAGTTGTCCGACCATTCCGGCAGGCTCTTCAAATTCCAGAACACCGTCTTCATTGCCGGATCTCACTTTCCCCTGAAGCCTGACCCACTTCCCTACATTATCGGCGAATTCGCTACGATTCTTCGAAGAAAGTTCAGCCATATCACTCTCCCGATCAGGTCGTTCAGTGGTCTCCTCCTTCTTTCGGGGTTTGGGCCGCGGCTTTGGCTTGGCTGGTTCCTCCTTCTTCTTTTCCGCAGTCTTCTCCTGATTATTCCCACCCATCGTCGAGGCCAGAAAGAGCCCTCCTCCGATCAAAATCACGAGAACCCCAATGATAATCAGGGCCTTCTTGTTGTCACTCGGAGGCGGAGCAAGAGAGGTAACGGGAACCTGCTGCTGTGGGTTAGGAGGCTGGGATTGCTGACCTTCGTTCATACCCTAAAGCTAGCTGCCTGAGACCCATAATACCAGATTCGTTTTACGTCCTCTGGCTTCGTTCCGAATTGCAATAGCTGCTGTAATCCATGAACGTGACACCATGTTTCGCCTTCTTTTCCCAATCCTAGCTAGCGCAGCGCTGGGCGCCGACAAACCCAATATCATCATCATTTTGGCCGATGATCATCGTTATGACTTCCTCTCGTGCCATCCGGAGGCGCCGGACTTTTTAGAAACTCCAAACCTGGACCGGATGGCCAAGGAAGGGGCTCATCTTAAAAACGCGTTTGTCACCACCTCGCTCTGCTCCCCGAGCCGGGCCTCTATTCTCACCGGGCAGTATATGCACCACCATCGTGTCGTTGACAACCAACGTGCTGTTCCTGAGAGCACCCGCTTTTATCCGGAGTATCTTCAAACCTCCGGATATCGCACTGCCATGATTGGCAAATGGCATATGGGCCATGACAACGACGAACCGCGCAAAGGCTTCCACCATTGGGTTTCCTTTCAAGGTCAGGGCTCTTACTTTGACCAAACCCTCAATATTAACGGAGAGCGCCATGGACAAACAGGCTATACCGCCGACCGACTCACCGATCAAGCCATCGCATGGTTGAAGAGTGGCCGAGGCAACAAGGACGCTCCCTTTATGATGCACCTTGCCTTCAAGTCCGTTCATTATCCATTTCAGCCTGCAAAGCGCCATCACGGGAGATATCAGGGAAAGAAAATCGATTACCCCGAAACGATGGCCAACTCCGAGGAAAACTACGCTACCCAGTCACGCTGGATTCGCGAGCGACGCTATGGTATCCATGGAATTGACCACATGGAAACCGGAGCCTTTGACAAAGATCCTGTTCCTTCCTTCGACGACCTTTACTGGAGATTCTGCGAAACCGTTCACGGGCTTGATGAAAACGTTGGCCGCGTTCTGGACTACCTTGACGAATCCGGCCTCTCAAAAAACACCATCGTCCTCTATCTTGGTGACAACGGATTCCATCTCGGCGAACATGGATTCTATGACAAGCGCGACGCCTTCGAACACTCGATCCGCGTTCCTCTCCTCGCCTACGCTCCCGGACTAGTCAAGCCGGGAACCAGCCTAGATGAAATGATCCTCAACATCGATCTCGCTCCAACCCTCCTCGAATTTGCAGGTGTCAAAAAACCAGCCAACACTCCTGCCTTCGACGGCCGTTCCTTTAAACAAATCCTCCTTGGTGAAGGCTCAGACAAGCCGTGGCGCGACCACCTTCTTTACGAATACCATTGGGAATGGAATTTTCCCGCGACACCTACCCTCTTTGCCATTCGGACCGACCGCTACAAGTTCATCTACTATCACGGACTCTGGGATAAAAATGGGCTCTACGATTTACAAACCGATCCTCACGAACGACACAACCTCATAGACGTCCCCGCTTTCGCTGAGAAAAAAGCAGCTCTCAAAAAACAACTCTTCGCCGAACTGGAAGCTTCCGGAGCTCTTGAAGTTCCCATTCGCCCGCCAAAAGGCGAACCTCTCCACGACCGAAAACTTCAGAGGTAAGAGTAATCAACCCGTTGATCTTCAATGGAAAACGGCCTGATTTTCGCCCTCCTGCTGATCGGCAGACACCTGCAGGCAGAACAAAACGGAGCCACTCTCTTCGCTGAAAAATGCGCTTCCTGTCATGGGCCAAAAGCTGAGGGTGATCGGAAGCAACAAACCCCTTCACTCGCCTCACTTCCGAATTGGTATCTCACCAAATAGATCAGAAAATTTCAGAAAGAGATCCGCGACGACCAAAAAGAAGATGTCGAAGGCAAAAGATGCACACCATCGCCGGAACCTTGGAGAACCTCTAATTTTCTTTTCCAACAGAAATAGATCCGCTTTCCTTAAGAAAACATGAACAGTTTCTTAATCTTTTTTCTTTTACTCACGGTCAGCGCTTCTGCTGGAAAAAAGCCAAATATCGTTTTCATCCTCGCGGATGACCTGGGCTGGGCTGACACCACTCTTTTTGGGCACACCACACTCTACCAAACGCCCAATATCGAACGCCTCGCCAAGCGTGGAATGACATTCTCCCATGCCTACGCTGCGAGCCCGCTTTGCTCTCCAACGCGAGCCAGTATCCTGACTGGACAAAACCCCGCCCGCATTGGTCTCACCTCCCCAAATTGTCATCTTCCCCCCGTTCACTTGAAGGCCCGCCCAGGCAAAGGCGCCGCGCCCGGCCAAAAATCCATCCAGCCCGAGTCTGCAACCCGGCTTCGAACCGATATCCCCACTCTTGGAAAAATGCTAAAATCAGCAGGCTACAAAACCGCCCACTTTGGAAAATGGCATCTGGGACCAGAACCCTATTCTCCACTCCAACAAGGCTTCGAAATCGACATCCCACATTGGCATGGCCCCGGACCAAAAGGCTCATTTGTCGCGCCGTGGAGCTACCCCGATTTCGATCCAAACCATCCCAAAGAACACATCGAAGATCGCATGGCCGAAGAAGCCGCGGCCTTCATGGAGAAGCATAAGGACGAGTCCTTCTTTCTCAACTACTGGATGTTCAGCGTTCACGCCCCCTTCAACGCCAAAGACGAACTCATAGAAAAATACCGTCCGCTGATCGACCCTAAAGATCCCCAGCGCAGCCCGACATACGCAGCCATGGTTGAATCCATGGACGACGCCGTAGGCACTCTTCTCGACACGCTCGATCGACTCAAAATCGCCGACAACACTATCATCATCTTTTTCTCCGACAATGGTGGCAACATGTACAACGTGATCGATGATACCTCGCCCACCAGCAATGCTCCACTCAAAGGAGGCAAAGCCTCACAATTTGAAGGGGGAATCCGCGTCCCCATGATCGTGGCCTGGCCCGGGGAAATCAAACCAGCAAGCACGAGTGACGACCTTGTTCAGTCCACCGACTTCTACCCAACTCTCCTCAATATCCTCGAAATCGAGCCCGAAAGAGGTCAAATTTTCGACGGAACAAGTATCTTATCCGCTCTCAAAGGTCAGGAGTTTTCCCGTAATCCCATCTTCACCTACTTCCCCCACAATCCTCCGGTTCCTGATTGGATCCCCCCCTCCATCTCCATCCATCACGAAGACTGGAAACTCATTCGCGAATTCCACCAAGGCGAGAAAGGCGCCCACCGCTATCGCCTCTTCGATCTCTCGACAGATATTGGAGAGCAGAAGAACCTCGCCACCGAAAAGCCAAAACTCGTCCAGTTACTTGACGCCAAAATTGAGGCCTTTCTCCAAGAGAGCAAAGCCGTCGTCCCGGTTCCTAACCCCAAGTTTGATCCCGAGAGATACCACCCCGAACTTGAAGGCCAAAACCGTGTCGGGCGTGGAAAGAAAAAGCCGACTAAGAAACCAGCCACAGCCGACGGCTTCGACCCCAAGCTCCAGGGGTGGAAAGTCCGCAATTCAAAATATACCATTAAAGATGGTATCGTTACCCTAACCGGAACTGCGGCCGATCCCTTTCTCGGTATCGGGGCCAAGCAATTCAAAAAGCAAACCTCAATCAATCTCCGTGTAAAATCACTCATCGGAGGATGGGGAAAGATTTCTTGGGGAAATGGAACACCCAGTATTCAAACCACCAGATTCCCTCTCAAAACAAACGAATGGACTGAACTCAAATTGGAGATACTTCCAGAAGCCGATCTTGGAATTCTCCGTGTCCACCTCCCCGCCAACAAGGCCCCCGTTCAAGTTGATCACCTCGAACTCCGGTCTGGAAAAATCAGAGTCAGTAGCGAGTTTTAGCATTTAATTTTCGCTTTTCATTCTTCCGAATGTCAAAAATCTCGAACTACTCTGAAACCACATTGAACTATTATTGTTGTTAAGTGATCTCGTATCAAAGGCAACGACCTTAGATCGTGTCAATCGAGTGAATCGAGTGAATCGAGAAAGTGCAATCTATTAAATCAGCAAGAAGATCTGATCCATCGCTGCGGTGGCCCATTGACGTCATTTTGAACTTAGGCAGATGATAAATCTTCTCACTTTTGCCTACAGTGAGATTCAAAATCCAACTCGCTACAAGCCACTTACCCTAAAGGCCGAGCCATCAGGCAATTCTTAGCTTGGCAGCTGTCTTCATTGTGACTCCGTTAGCAATGAAAACATCCTTGGACAAAAAAACCTCGGCCTACTTTCGCAGGTCGAGGCTTTGATTTTTTGGTCGCTCAGAGATTACTCGCTGGCGGCTTCAGCCTTGGGGGCCTCGCCTTCAAGAGCTGGCTCGCCGTCCTCGCCCTCAGGCTTTTCAACGACTGGTTCTGGTTCCTCGACGGTCATTTCGAAATCCGAATTCTTGTGGACCGGGAAGCCGGTTCCAGCAGGAATGAGGTGTCCAAGAATCACGTTCTCTTTGAATCCGCGGAGGGTATCCACTTTTCCAAGAGTCGCAGCATCGGTCAGAACACGCGTGGTATCCTGGAAGGAAGCGGCAGATATGAACGATTCGGTTTCAATCGAGGCCTTAGTGATTCCAAGAAGAACAGGCTCGGCTTCGGCAGGCTTACCACCTTCGGCAGCGACGCGCTTGTTCTCGGCGTTGAAGGTCGTCTTCTCGATCTGGTCACCCCAAAGGAACTCGGTATCGCCCGGCTCGGTGATCTTCACTTTTCGAAGCATCTGGCGGATGATGATCTCAATGTGCTTGTCATTGATCTCCACACCCTGCGAACGATAAACCGTCTGAACTTCGTTGTTAAGATGCTCTTGCAGAGCTTGGGGACCACAAGCTTCGAGGAGATCCTCGGGAGCCACGGGGCCTTCGGTAATTTGATCACCACGGACAACCATGTCGCCTTCACCTACAATCATGTGCTTGCCCATCGGGACAAGGTGATCGGCAGTTTCGCCGGACTCGGCGTGAGTGACAATGACCTTACGCTTACCACGAACAGTGCCACCAAAGGAGATCTCACCATCAAGCTTAGCAATGACACAAGCGTCTTTCGGACGACGGGCCTCGAAAAGCTCAGCAACTCGTGGAAGACCACCAGTAATATCACCAGTCTTTGCGATCTTACGTGGAGTCCGCGCAAGTTGTATACCACCCTGAATCTTGGCCCCTTCCTTAACAGAAAGGTGAGCGCCAACCGGGATGGAGTAGCTGCTGAGGACATCCTTAGTCTTCGGATCAACAATGACGATTTGCGGATGAAGGTCTTCCTTGTGTTCGGTCACGGTCAAACCCTTCTTACCAGTCGCTTTATCGGTCTCGGACTGAATCGTAATACCCGTGATCATATCGCGGAATTCGATTTTACCACCAGACTCGGCGATAATAGGGACTGAGTGCGGATCCCATGTCAAAACTGACTGGTTCTTCTTTACATCTCCACCATCAGCAACCGAAATCACAGAACCGATTACAACATTATAGGACTCGAGCTCGAGGCCATCCTTGTCGCGGATGGAAAGCGATCCATTTTTGTTGAGAACCACGAAGTTACCATCGACGTCCTCCACCGTGCGGAGATCCTTGTAGAAGGCTACACCCTTATTCTTGGCTTTTACCTCAGGCTGCTTAGTGGCACCTAGCGCAACACCACCGGAGTGGAAGGTTCGCATTGTCAACTGAGTCCCCGGCTCACCAATGGATTGCGCGGCAATAATTCCAACAGCTTCACCTATCTTACCGAGCTTACCGGTAGCGAGATTAAGGCCGTAGCAAGACTGACAACACCCACGCTCCGACTCACAAGTGAGCGGGCTACGAATCTTGAGACGCTCATGGCCAACATTTTCAACTGCGATCGAAATTGCCTCGTCCATGAGCCCACCCTTCTTAATGATGATATCTCCGGACACTGGATCCTTGATAGTTTCACAAGAAGTCCGGCCGTAAATGCGGGACTGCAAAGAAGCAGCTTCCTCGTCACCCGAGTAAATCGCGTGAACGGTGATCCCCTTCTCCGTGCCACAGTCTGGCTCGGTGATAATGACGTCCTGGGACACATCGACCAATTTACGGGTCATGTATCCGGAATCAGCAGTTTTAAGTGCGGTATCAGCAAGACCTTTACGGGCACCGTGGGTTGAGATGAAATACTCAAGCACGGAAAGTCCCTCACGGAAGTTCGAAGTAATCGGACGCTCAATGATTTCACCGGAAGGCTTAGCCATTAGTCCACGCATACCCGAGAGCTGCTTAATCTGGTTCTTGTTACCCCGTGCTCCGGAGTCAACCATCATAAAGAGTGGGTTTGCCTTTTCCTTGCCCTCGTTGAACTCAAGTTTGCGGTAAAGCGCGTTGGCGATATTATCTCCGGCCCGGGTCCAAATATCAACGACCTTCTGGTAGCGTTCGCCGTTGGTGATAACCCCATTACGATACTGCTTGTTGACGGTCTCGACATCAGCATATGCGGTTTTGAGCTCAGCTGGCTTCTCTTCCGGAATCACCATGTCGACAATACCAATGGAACAACCGGAACGAGTAGCTTCCTTGAAGCCAAGTTCCTTGAGATTATCCATGGTTTTGACCGTGGCTTTGCCACCAGCGACCTGGTAACAGCGCCAAATGATATCTCCAATCTGAGCCTTTCCAACGTTGTTGTTGAAGAAACCAACGCCGTCAGGCCAGATCTCATTGAAGCGAACTCGACCCGGAGTGGTCTCGATAACCGAGTTCTCCTTATCACCAAAGACGGTGTCTTTGCCGTGATCGGGGTTACGCAGGCGGATATACTGGTGATAATCCAGCTTACGGTTGGCGATCGCGAATTCAACCTCGGTAGTGTTCTCGAAGAGTGGCAGGTGACCTTGCTTCTCGACATCCTTCGGAGTGCGAGTCTTGGCCCAAGTGAGGTAGTAAGTTCCCAAAATAATGTCTTGGGAAGGAGTGATCACGGGGCGGCCGGATGCAGGCGAGAAGATGTTGTTTGTCGCAAGCATGAGCTGGCGAGTCTCCATCTGAGCCTCAACTGAGAGCGGGACGTGAACAGCCATTTGGTCACCATCAAAGTCGGCATTGTAAGCACCGCAGGTGAGCGGGTGCAGACGAATTGCAGATCCCTCGATGAGGACAGGCTCAAAAGCCTGAATCGAAAGGCGGTGAAGAGTCGGTGCGCGATTAAGCATCACCGGGTGCCCTTTGGTAACCTCAGCAAGAATGTCCCAGACTTCAGTGGTCTTGCGATCGATCATCTTCTTAGCTGAACGAACGGTGTGACAGTAGCCGAGTTCCTTCAGACGACGAATGATGAAGGGCTCAAAGAGAGTCAGAGCCATCTTCTTGGGAAGACCGCACTGGTTCAACTTGAGCTCAGGTCCAATCACGATAACGGAACGACCGGAATAATCGACGCGCTTACCGAGAAGGTTCTGACGGAAACGTCCACCTTTACCTTTAAGCATATCGGAAAGGGACTTGAGAGCCCGGTTTCCAGCTCCGGTGACGGCGCGGCCGTGACGACCATTGTCAAAGAGAGCATCGACAGCCTCCTGAAGCATGCGCTTCTCGTTGCGGATGATGACCTCAGGGGTCTTCAGCTGCATAAGGTTACGAAGTCGATTGTTCCGGTTGATGACGCGACGATAGAGGTCGTTCAAGTCGGAGGTTGCGAAACGGCCACCTTCCAATGGAACAAGAGGACGAAGGTCGGGAGGAATGACAGGAAGAACCGTCATAATCATCCACTCGGGGCGTGAGTTGGATTGCAGGAATCCGCGAGAAAGCTTGAGGCGCTTGGCGAGCTTTTTGCGGTTCTGCTTCGAGCGGGTCGCTTCCATCGCCTCTTCAAGCTCAACGATAAGCTCTTCGAGGTTCACTTGGCAGAGGAGATCGCGGATCGCCTCGGCACCCATTCCAGCGCGGAAGGCTTCGTCACCGTAGTCTTCCTCGGCGTCACGAAGCTCGGTCTCGGTGAGGAGCTGACCGCTCTCGAGAGCTGTTTTACCAGGCTCGGTAACGAGATAGTCCTCGTAGTAAATGACACGCTCTAGTTCCCGGGCAGTCATGTCGAGGACGAGACCGATTCGGGAAGGCATGCACTTATAGAACCAAATGTGGGAGACAGGAACAGCGAGGTCGATGTGGCCCATTCGCTCGCGACGGACGCGGCTCAGAGTCACCTCAACACCACAACGATCACAGACGGTGCCCTTGTGCTTGATACGCTTATATTTTCCGCAAGCACATTCCCAGTCACGAGTCGGACCGAAGATGCGTTCACAGAAGAGACCACCCTTCTCAGGTTTGAAGGTCCGGTAGTTGATGGTCTCAGGATTGAGAACTTCACCTTGGGACCAGCCGTGGATGGTTTCAGGATTTGCGACCGTGATGGAGACTTGGTCAAAAGGTTCAGGCTTTTGATCAACCCCGTAAAGCTCGCGAAGATTAGTTTCAACACTCATAATAATTTGTAGGTAGTAGTTTGGGTTCTGTGTTGAGGTTTAAAGAGTGAGATCATCGAGGGAGAAGTCGTCGCTGGCAGCTGCGCCAGGCTCAGAACCGGATCGTCCGGGTCGAACGTCGAGACCGAGTGACTGCATCTCCTTGATGAGAACGTTGAAACTCTCAGGAGTTCCGGCTTCGAGCTGGTTGTCCCCTTTCACGATTGCCTCGTAAATGCGGGTTCGACCTTGCACGTCGTCGGACTTCACGGTGAGAAGTTCCTGAAGAGTGTAAGCGGCGCCATAGGCTTCGAGAGCCCAGACTTCCATCTCACCGAATCGCTGACCACCATACTGGGCCTTACCACCAAGCGGCTGCTGAGTAACAAGTGAGTACGGACCAACGGCGCGGGCGTGGATCTTGTCAGCGACAAGGTGTCCAAGCTTGAGCATATAGATGATACCGACCACAACTGGCTGGTGGATCGCTTCTCCGGTTCGTCCATCATAGAGTGTGGACTTACCGGCAACCGAACCATCCTTGCCGTCACCGATCCAGGTAAAGCCGTCGACCTTCTTTGCCGCGGACATGTATTCCCAGATTTTGGCTTCGGGGATACCATCGAAAATTGGAGTCGCGACCTTGAAGCCGAGGGCTTTGGCAGCCACACCGAGGTGAGTTTCCAAAACCTGTCCGACGTTCATTCGTGATGGCACACCAAGTGGGTTAAGGCAGATATCAACAGGCGTTCCGTCGGAAAGGTAAGGCATGTCCTCTTCCGGCACGATGACCGAGACAACTCCTTTGTTTCCGTGGCGACCCGCCATCTTGTCGCCTACGCTCAGCTTACGCTTAGCGGCGACGAAGACTTTGACTTCCTTAACAACACCGGGGTCGATCTCGTCACCACTCTCGATTTGGTCGAGGCGGCGCTCACGATCCCCGTCGAGCTCGGCGAAGCGACCTTCGAAGCTGGAGATGATCTCGAGTATCTTGTTACGGATTGGAGAAGGATCGATTTCGATGTGATCGTAAACCGAAGCAAGCTTCCGGAGGAGCGTCTTGGTGATCTTGCGGTTGGCCGGGATGATAATTTCACCGGACTGGGCATTCACAACGTCGAGAGGGATTTTTTCTCCAAGCAAGATATCGGAAAGCTTCTCAGTGAGCTGGTCGGTGAGCTGGTCTTTCTTCTTCTTGTAGTCGTCGTTGATCTTTTTGAGCTGTTTCTTGAGCTTAGCTGGATCACCTTCGATTTCCTTACGGCGTGCCATCCCGTGGGTGGCGATGCGGATGTCTTGGACGATTCCAGTGCAACCAGAGGGAACACGAAGCGAGGTGTCCTTCACGTCAGCAGCTTTCTCACCAAAGATTGCGCGCAGGAGGCGCTCCTCGGGAGCAAGTTCGGTCTCAGACTTCGGAGTAATCTTACCCACAAGAATATCGCCAGGCTTCACTTCAGCACCGATGCGAATGATTCCATCGTGGTCGAGGTTCTTAAGAGCCTCCTCACCGACGTTAGGAATATCACGGGTAATCTCTTCGGGCCCAAGCTTGGTGTCACGAGCGGCACACTCGAACTCACTGATGTGAATCGAAGTGTATACGTCATCTTTCACCATGCGCTCGGAAATGACGATGGCATCCTCAAAGTTATACCCGTTCCATGGCATAAAGGCCACGAGCACGTTCGCTCCAAGGGCTAGCTCACCAGCTTCGGTATTCGGACCATCTGCAATAATATCACCATTTTTGATCTTCTGACCAGTCTTGACGAGCGGCTTCTGGTTGATGCAGGAACCGGAGTTCGAACGCATGAACTTACGAAGTGGATAAACAAATGTTCCCTTCTCAGGATTCGACTTGATAGCTTCAGGCTCAGAGAGGAAACGCTCTTCCGAGACGGGGAGCTTTCCATCCTTAGTCGTGATAATGTATTCAGCGGAAGAAGCGGCAATGATGCCATCAGCTTCAGCCACAATAACCGAACGTGAGTCACGAGCAGCCTTCTCCTCGAGTCCGGTGCCGATATATGGCGAATCGGAGCGAAGAAGTGGCACACCCTGGCGCTGCATGTTTGATCCCATGAGGGCACGGTTGGCATCATCGTGCTCCAGAAAAGGAATGAGTCCGGCCGCAACCGAAACAAGCTGCTTGGGAGACACATCCATGTAGTCAACCCGACTTGGTTCAACTTCGATGAACTCGCCTCGCTCACGAGCAGTGATGCGCTCGTTGAGGAAACCGCCCTTTTTGTCGATCGGGTTATTGGCCTGAGCGATGAGGTATCCCTCTTCCTGGTCGGCGGTAAGATATTCAATGGTGTTGGTCACCTTGCTCTTCTTAACCACGCGGTAAGGAGTCTCGATGAATCCAAACTCGTTAATACGTGCATAGGTGCACATCGAGTTGATGAGACCGATATTCGGACCCTCGGGAGTCTCAATCGGGCAAATCCGTCCGTAGTGAGAAGTGTGAACGTCTCGAACCTCGAAACCAGCACGATCACGATTGAGTCCACCTGGTCCAAGAGCCGAAAGACGGCGCTTGTGGGTGAGCTCAGCAAGAGGGTTAGTTTGGTCCATAAACTGCGAGAGCTGGGACCTGCCGAAGAAGTCGCGAACGACTGCACTGAGCGCCTTCGGGTTGATTAATTTTTGTGGCGTCATCCCTTCGATATTGACATCAAAGAGGGTCATGCGCTCCTTAACCAAACGCTCGGTGCGGGCGAGACCGACACGGCACTGGTTGGCAAGAAGTTCGCCAACGGCACGGACACGACGTGAACCAAGGTGGTCGATATCGTCGAGGATACCCTCCCCTTTTTTAAGTCCGAGGAGATACTTGGTAGCCGCGAGAAAGTCCTCACCGACCATGATTCTCTCGTTGGAATCGACGTCAATTTTAAGCTTTTGGTTGATCTTGTAACGTCCGACACGAGTCAGGTCATATTTCTTAGGATCAAAGAAAAGACGCTTGAGAAGGGCGCGTGCATTGGCTGCAGTTGGCGGGTCACCAGGTCGGAGCTTACGGTAAATATCCTTGAGAGCGGATTCTTCGTCAAAAGCCGGATCCTTCTTGAGCGACTTGACGAGAATCTCGTCTTCGCTGGAATCGATGACCTCAACAGTCTTCTGCCCAAGGGCAACTAACTGGCGAATGACACCAATCGAAAGCGGCTCATATGAACGGGCAACAACCACTTCCCCATCCATAATATCCTCGAAAGGCATCAGGGAAGCGAGGGATTCCTCGTCCATTTTTTCGCTGATCTTAAGCTTCTGGATCTTGTAGAAGTTTGAGACCAAATCACGCTCGGTTGGGTAACCAAGAGCACGAAGGAAGGTGGTGACAAGGAATTTACGACGGCGACGACGACGGTCGAGATAAACGTAAGCAAGATCGTTCGTGTCGAACTGGACCTCAAGCCACGAACCGCGATCCGGAATGATACGGAAGCTGTGAAGAATTTTTCCATTCAGGTGAATCGACTTCTCAAAGCAGATACCCGGTGAACGGTGCAGCTGCGAAACGATCACGCGCTCTGCTCCGTTGATCACGAAGGTGCCGCGACGAGTCATCATGGGGAGCTCTCCCATGTAGACGCGCTCCTTCTTGGTGCCTGTGTCGTCCTTCAAATTGAAGGTCACATACAACGCCGCCGAGAAAGTCTCACCGGTGCGAAGGGCATCAAGGGCACTCGCCTTGGAGTCCTCGATGTCATAGGAAACAAAACCAAGCTCGATAGTTTCGTCATAAGATTTGATCGGGAAGACTTCTTGGAAAACGGCTTGGAGCCCGCTTTCGATCCGCTTGGATGGCGGCACGTCTTTTTGCAGAAAGTCCTCATAGGACTTAGACTGCACCTCAATCAGGTTTGGTGGCTCGATGACCTCCTCGATGGTTCCAAAGTATTCTCGCTTCAACATAATATTAGGATCCGGATGAGATTTTACGCCAAGCTCACGCGGTCAACTCGACCGATTGAGGCATGGCGTGATTTCTGGGTCTGGAATTGCAATTCCGTCTATGACTACGTGTGATGGTGGGCACGAACGGAGGAAAAGAACTATCGACGAAAAATCCCAAATGTAAAATTTGGGTCAATCCGAGATGATTTTTCCTTTCCTCCGGCCGGGCCCAACCTTGGCCAATTTGACCAAAGTTGGGTGAAAATCCGGAGATTGTTACTTGAGCTCGACTTTGGCGCCGGCTTCTTCGAGTGCTGCCTTAGCTGCCTCTGCGTCGTCCTTGCTGGCCCCTTCGAGCACAGGTGCGGGTGCACTTTCAACAAGTTTCTTAGCATCGGCGAGTCCGAGTCCAGAAGCAACTCCACGCACGGCCTTAATGACGGCGATCTTGTTGCCACCAGCTTCAGCGAGGACTACATCGAATTCGGTCTTCTCTTCAGCGGGTGCTGCGTCGGCGGCTGGGCCGGCTGCGGCTGCTGCTACTGGTGCGGCGGCGCTCACGCCCCACTCCTCTTCAAGGTGCTTAACCAATTCGGCGGCTTCCAGGACGGTAAGCTTGCCGAGCTCTTCTGCAATTTTAGTAATGTCTGACATTGTTTTAGTTTTGTCGGTATCGTCGCGACCGGGGCTTTCCGATCATTTCAGGCCAACTGCCGTTGTCCCGACGAGGAACCAGTTTTGTTTTCCAAGCCTCTCCGAATTCGCAAAGCGAGCCCGGTCGGGCCATCCGTTCAAATTTTTTATTCTCCTTCGTTGAATTTCGCCTTAATCACACGGGCAAGGCTTCCACCTGGCTCGTTGAGGGTGCGCACCAGCTTGGAAGCCGGAGCATTGATGGTGGAAAGAAGCTGGGCGAGAAGCACTTCACGTGGTGGAAGAGCTGCAAGTCCCTTGACTTGGTCAGCGCTCAGAACGTCTCCATCAAGGACACCAGCCTTGATAACAGGCTTTTCAAACTCCTTCTGGAAGTTAGCCACCACCTTGGCAACGGCGCATACATCAGAAGCTCCAGTGACGAAAGCAGTCTGGCCAGCGAGGTCTTCGCTAAGGTCAGGAAGGCCAGCGTCGGCAAGAACGCGCTTCATGAAGGAGTTTTTAGCAACATGGCACTCGGCACCCTGCTCTAGAAGGCGGGCACGAAGCTCGTTGAAGGAAGGAACCGTTGTTCCGGTGTAGTCCACCACGAGAACAAAGTCCGACTCGTCAACACGTCCCTTGATTTCGTCGAGAATGAATTTCTTATCTGGGTTCATGGTCTGCGTTCTAGTTGGCGGTGTAAGAGGAGATATCGAGCGAAATCCCGGGAAGCATGGAAGCAGCGAGAGTAAAGCTCTGGATGTAGTTTCCTTTAGCGGAAGCAGGCTTAGCCTTGACGATACTGTCGACAAGTGAAGCGAGATTTTCCTGAAGCTGATCTTCAGAGAAAGAAAGCTTTCCACATGCAGCAGCGATGTTTCCGCTTTTGTCGACTTTATAGTCGATACGACCGGCTTTCACAGCATTGACAGCAGAAGCAGTGTCGTCCGTGACTGTTCCAGTCTTCGGGTTTGGCATGAGGCCACGAGGTCCGAGAACACGAGCAATTTTCCGAACTTCGGTCATGGCGTCGGGAGTTGCAATGGCAGCATCAAAGTCAGTATAACCACCTTGAACCTTCTTGATGAGGTCTTCAAAACCAACCTCATCGGCTCCTGCGTCAGTTGCAGCCTTTGCGGCATCACCAGAAGCAAAAACAATTACTTTCACCTTCTTACCGGTTCCGTGAGGCAGGGCAACCGATCCGCGAACCATTTGGTCGCTCTTGCGGGGGTCTACTCCAAGGTGGGCCGAGAGAGTGACAGTGGCGTCGAACTTCGGTGCCGGGAATTTTTTCAGAAGCGCGATCGCGTCGTTCAAGGAATGAGTCTTCCCCTCTTCGACGAGTGCCGCGGCTTTCTCGTATCTTTTGCTTCGTTTGCTACTCATTGTATTTTCTGCAGTGCGGTCGGAGAAACGAAGATCGCCTCCCCTCCTGCGGTTTGAAATTTTCTACCACTCAACCTCAAGCCCCATCTGCATGGCAGTGCCCGCCAGAATCTTACAAGCTTGATCGGGATCGTTGGTATTGAGGTCAGGCATTTTGCGCTCAACCACTTCAAGAAGCTGTTTCTTGGTGATCTTACCCACTTTCACCTTGTTTGGCTCTCCGGATCCGGAAGCGAGACCAACAGCCTTCTTAAGAAGGACAGCTGCAGGTGGTTGCTTGGTAACGAACTCGAAACTGGCATCCTTATAAACAGTGATGACAGTCGGAAGAAGATCGCCGGCAGACGCCTGGGTCCGGGCATTGAACTCCTTACAGAAACCCATGATGTTCACACCAGCCTGACCAAGAGCAGGTCCGACGGGAGGAGAAGGGTTGGCTTGTCCAGCTTGAATCTGGAGTTTGAGGACTTGTTTTACTTCCTTGGCCATGATTTTAGAATTGTAAGTGAGGGTTGCCGCTAGCGGCAGGTGGGTGTGTGGTAATTTTTATCGAAAAAAGTCAAGATCAAACCGCTTCGATCTGACGTTTTTTGGACTTTAGCCCTTTTCAACCTGCCAGTATTCGAGCTCAACAGGAGTGGAACGTCCAAAAATGGTTACAGCGACACGCATTTTGCCCCGCTCTGGGTCAATTTCCTCGACAATTCCATTTTGAGACTCGAATGGACCATCGGAGACCTTGACGGTATCCCCCACCTCAAACTCGATGGATGGACGAACGCTTCCTTCCCGCTCCTCAATCTGGCTGAGCATGCTCGCGACCTCCTTGGGACGCATTGGGATAGGCTTATTACGAGCACCGGCGAAACCAATGGCTCCGTCGAGCTGCTGCATAAAGGACCAAGTATCCTCGACAACGTCGTTAAACTCGTCGAGAAGATGCATATTGATGATCACGTAACCGGGGAAGAACTTCTTCTTTTGCTCGGTCTTTTTACCCGCGCGCACCTCTGAAACCAATTCGGTCGGAACGAGGACCTTGAAGATCTTATCTCCAAGCTCTTCGGACTCGACGAGTCGTGCAATACGGTCCTTAACCTTATTTTCCTGGCCGGAAAGGACATGAACGACATACCATTGGTCTTTTGGTGCGGGAATGGTGGGCATTTGAAAAAGTTGTTTCGAAACTGAATTGGGACGGAAAATGAACGGATAAGGGCTTTAGTTAGCCAATCCACCGAGGAAAGTCACCGCCTGGGTGTGAATGAGATCCCAAAGGGCCACGTAGGCCGCAAGGAGAATAACGGCAATGAGAACAACGATCGTAGAATCGATCAGTTCCTTGTATTTCTTAAATCCACGAATCTTGGGATCAGATTCCCATGGCCAAGATGCTTTGCGGAGTTCGGTCTTAACCTCACCGATGAATTTGAAGAGTTTTTGGAACATTTTTGGATGTGGTGAAAGTGGCAGGACAGACAGGACTCGAACCTGCAACCCTCGGTTTTGGAAACCGATGCTCTACCAATTGAGCTACTGTCCTATGATTACTTTCGAGAAAGTTTGTTTTTTGAGGCGACTGAGGGGCACTCCCTTCGAAGGAGTGCCCCTGTAAAACCAGCCAACAGGTCGCCTTTCTAATAAGAAAAGTCAGCCTGTCTAGAAATCGAGACTACTCGATGATGTCTCCGACGCGACCAGCACCAACGGTACGGCCACCTTCGCGGATAGCGAAACGCATGGCTTTTTCCATGGCGACAGGAGTAATAAGATTGATGGTAAGGCTGACGTTGTCACCAGGCATAACCATCTCAACTCCATCAGGAAGATCAATGGAACCAGTTACGTCAGTCGTACGGAAGTAGAACTGCGGGCGGTAGTTTGAGAAGAACGGAGTGTGACGTCCACCCTCGTCCTTCGAGAGGACATAAACCTCTGCAGTGAACTTGGTGTGAGGATTCACAGAACCAGGCTTCACGATGCACTGACCACGCTCAAGGTCGTCCTTCTTAAGTCCACGGACAAGAAGACCGACATTGTCGCCTGCACGGCCTTCATCAAGAAGCTTTCGGAACATCTCGATGTCAGTGATAACAGTCTTCTGAGTGTCGCGGATACCCACGATCTCAACTTCCTCCATCTTCTTGACGATACCACGCTCAACACGGCCAGTGGCCACGGTTCCGCGTCCTTCGATCGAGAAAACGTCCTCAATAGGCATAAGAAAGTCCTGATCGACTGGGCGCTCAGGCTCAGGGATGTAGCTGTCAACAGCTTCCATGAGTTTGATGATAGCCTCTTTGTGAGCTTCATCACCTTCAAGAGCCTTGAGAGCAGATCCCTTGACAACCGGAATGTCGTCACCGGGGAATTCATACATGGAGAGAAGCTCGCGCACCTCCATCTCGACGAGCTCAAGAAGCTCTTCGTCGTCAACCTGATCGGTCTTGTTAAGGAAAACTACAAGTGCGGGCACTCCAACCTGACGAGCAAGAAGGATGTGCTCACGAGTCTGAGGCATTGGGCCGTCAGCTGCTGAAACCACTAGGATGCCGCCATCCATTTGGGCAGCTCCGGTGATCATGTTTTTCACGTAGTCAGCGTGACCTGGGCAGTCAACGTGAGCATAGTGCCGATTATCGGTCTCATACTCAACGTGAGCCGTCGAGATAGTGATACCACGCTCTTTCTCCTCGGGAGCGGCGTCAATCTCATCGTATGCTTTCGCTTCGCCGCCAAGCTTCTCAGCGAGGATGGTGGTGATAGCAGCGGTGAGGGTGGTTTTACCGTGGTCAACGTGACCGATAGTGCCGACGTTGACGTGAGGCTTGTTCCGTTCGAACTGTTCTTTAGCCATTGTATTGGTTAATTAGGTTTTAGCTGGTTTTGGGTCGTCTCACACACCTCTCTGGAGCTTTTGGCGGGAATTGAACCCGCGACCTCGTCCTTACCAAGGACGCGCTCTACCCCTGAGCTACAAAAGCAGAACCAGAGAGTTGTTTGTGAGTGCGTTCAGAAGTGAGTTGAGGGGAGGGAGAAACGCTACGTTTAGTTGCGTCTCTCGGTCTCATCTCGCCCCGCTGCCGAAAGCGGGGCGCAAACTAGCAAAGTCGGTCACTCTGTCAAAAGTATTTTCAAAAGAAAGTTTTTTTCCTGTGAGGCCTTTATTTTAGGGTATTTCACGTGTCCCAAGTTGATTCAAAAACTAGGAGAAATCCCCTTCTCCCTCGATCAAACGTGTGAAGCGCTCAATCGAGGTGGCATTACCAGACTCCTCGTCCAGCTCGACAATGACACCACAGAGGCGAACGGGGCCTTTTGCGACCGGAAACCGAGTCGGCAACCCCGTCCGAAAACGCCAAACAACAGAGTCCACTTCACGTCCTAAGACCGATATATCCGGCCCGCACATTCCAGCGTCGGTCAAAAAGGCCGTTCCCCCCGGAAATATCTGCTCATCAGCGGTTTGGACATGGGTGTGCGTCCCGACAACCAGCGAAACTTTACCATCCAGAGCCCGACCCATCGCAATTTTGTCGCTAGTGGCTTCCGCATGGAAATCCACTACCATGATCTTAACGCCGTCTTCCTTGAGACGAGATACTTCAGCTTCCAGTAAAGTTAAGGGATTCTCGAGGGGAGGATTCATAAAGGTTCGCCCCATCGCATTGAGAACGGCCACCTTACCTTTGGCGGTATCCAAGACAACAGATCCCGCGCCCGGAGCGTCCACAAAGTTAATAGGTCTTAACAACCGGGGCTCGGTCGGAAAGTAATCCAATATCTCGCGCTGATCCCAAACGTGATCTCCCGTTGTGACAACGGCAACTCCGGCGCGAAGCAAATCGATACAGATTTTGGGAGTAATCCCCCGCCCACCCGCAGAATTTTCCCCGTTCACGACGATAAAATCGATCCCATGTTCCTCCTTAATACCTGCCAAATTATCGACCACAGCATTTCTGCCCGGTGCTCCCACAACATCTCCTAAAAATAAAATCTTCATCATGATCTGCCAGAACATGTCTATGAGATGCAGATAATCGTGAAAAGCCTCGAAACCATCCTGTTGGCGAAACATCCCAGCTGTACTCGCTCTTTGAGGTTGCAGGTCGCTCCTGATTAGCGACCTTCCAACGATGAGTTTCCAATCCACCTCCAAAAAAGTACGATTGCTTCTCATTGGCATTCCCATCGCTCTTTTGGCCGCAATTGGAGGATATCTTCTATACCCCTCCCCACCTCCAACCCACTCGAATCCTCCCTCAAGTTCGCAGACTACCTCCCAGCAGTTTAGTCTCGCGGCACTTGGACTGCCACCCGACTGGTCAAATCTCGATAAATTTCAAAACATCATTTCCAAGGAGACCTTCCTCAGCCGACTCCAAACCATATACACCAAAGACGACTCCTGGAAAAAATGGATCTCTATCGATGAATCAAAAAACCAAGCTGTCATAGGAGACTATCAAATTCAGTTCTCCCCGGAGGACAAATCCGCACCGGGATCAATTTTTGATTGGAAGACTCGCTCCAATCTTTCAGACGACCGCGCGCTCCCGCTAGAAGGCCTTATAATAGCGATCGACCCCGGCCATATCGGCGGAGACTATGCCTTGATCGAAGAACGTGAATACAAGTGGGAAAACCTCACAATCCGCGAAGGCTCAATGACTTTGAAAACCGCCAAAATCCTCAAGCCCTTGCTCGAAAAACTGGGGGCATCCGTCACTTTAGTTCGCTCCAAACTTGAGCCGGTCACAAGAAGCAAAGCAAAGGACTTTACCAACCCAAAGCTCTTCTACCGAACCTCGGAAATTCGGGCCCGAGCAAACCTGGTCAACCAGTCGATTAAACCCGACCTTGTTATCTGCCTTCACTTCAACGGATCAGAATCCAAAACCCCGGTGACAGACCAACACTTTCACATCATCCTCAACGGAACCTACACTGCCGAAGAACTCGCCCACGAAGATGAAAGATTCGAAATGCTGCAGCGACTTCTTTCTGGCACCATCATCGAGGAAATCCCCCTCGCACGTGAAATTGCCGCCGCTTTTAATAAAAATGTGAAGCTTCCCGCGTATCGATACCCGGCTTCGTCCAGAACTTCTCAAAAGCTCGCGAATCACCCAAACCTCTGGGCGCGCAACCTCCTCGCAAACCGACTGTATCAGTGCCCTGTAATCTTCATGGAGCCATTTGTTATGAATAGCTCTCCCTTCATCGCTCTCTTTCGAGAGGACCCACAAAAAATATATCGCAAATATGCCCAGACGGTTGCCGACGGCGTCACCCGCTACTACTCTTTAAAATGAAACAACCTATTTTTATTGCCGGAGCCGGCTACCTAGGCTCGGAGATTGCAACTCTGGCAAAAAACTTCCACGTCACAACCGCCACCAAATCCGGGGAAGGCGGGCATGAGGCTTGTGATCTTTCATCACCCGGACAAGTAGCCGCTCTCTCCAAAAGGATTCCAACTCCGGAGGTTATCGTACATTGTGCATCCTCCGGACGTGGCGGAGCCGAAGCCTATCGCGAGGTCTTCATCGAAGGAGCTCAAAACCTCCTCCAAAGCTTCCCGAAGAGCCATCTTATTTTAACATCCTCCACCTCGGTCTATCACCAAACCGATGGCTCGAACGTCGACGAAACCTCACCAACCGAACCGATCCGTGAAACCTCACAACTGCTGCTCGAAGCCGAAAAAATCATCATCGAATCCAGGGGGACGGTGGCGCGTCTTGCAGGCCTTTACGGCCCCGGCCGAAGCGTTGTCCTAAGAAAATTTTTGGACGGCTCGGCCGTGATCGAGGGGTCAGGACAACGGACCTTAAATCAAATCCATGTGCAAGACGCTGCATTCGCTATCCTTCATCTTATTTCCAGAAAACTACCAGGAGTCTTCAACGTCTCTGACAATCATCCTCTCTCTCAACTTGAGTGCTATCAGGGACTCTCGGACTACTTCGACAAACCCCTTCCTCCCACCGGCGAAAAAAACACCTCCCGCAAGAGAGCATGGACCCACAAAAGGGTTCTCAATCACAAGATCAGAAAGACCGACTGGGAGCCCACTTTCCCGCAGTATTTCGACGCCCTCGACAGCCTCAATTCGGCGTCTTAGACTGAAATCAGGATGAAATCAGGACTCCTGCTTCTAGCCATGACCGCAGGATATGCCCTACTGTGGGGATGGCCGGAACAATGGCATACCATCGTGCGAATTTGTGTCGCTGTCTCTCTCCTCGTTGTTGCCTTCTGCTTCTGGGGTCACAGTGAAAAGCCTATATCAACGCCTGCAAAATCAGCTCGAAAGCCAAGACTTCTAGACTACCTGACGGTCGGCATCGCCGTTCTCCTCGTCGAATGCTTCTTCCTGATATTTCTTTCGATTGCCCCCGAAAAATCAGAGGAACTTGCCATCACCCTTGACGAGGCGCTTCAGCCCGATCTTAAAGATAACGAGGAGGAAGCCAAAGTCGAAAACAATGATGAAAGCGGAGAAGCAAATGAAGGGAGCGAGAGCCTGGTCACCTCAAACTGGCTTTTCTCGGGCCCCGGCCCGCGCTCACTCAACAAAAACAAGAAAGTCAGGCCCTCGAATCGACCTGAGGTCTACCTTTTTCCTTCGACTCCCGATGACGCCCAAATCTTACTGACTAGCGAACGCTTTATCCGTAATTTCACACTAGCCACTTACCGTGACGAATCCTGGCTCCCTCATTCCATGGTTCCAAAGACCCTTCAGGCGCAGGGAGTAACAATCACACGTAGCGTCACAACTCCCGGTCCAAAGGTAACTTACGAGATTTCACACCAAGTCAATCGCGGGGGGCAAACACTGGCGATCACAGTTCCAAATTTTATTTCTATCAAGCAGCCAAGTCTGCGGGAAACCTCGCCTGACACATTCCGGCTCCCCCCAAATACCGCCCGGGAAAAAGACTACCGCTATGAAGTCACCTCAGTACCCTTTGACTTCCAAAGTGCTATCAAAGTCGTTCCGGGGGAATCACCTTCTCCCGAGTATCTGGAACTTCCGACCAACCCCAAACTGCGAGGTAAGATCCAAACACTAGCCGCTGAATTTGGAACCCCATCACGCGAATCTCTGCTCACCCTGCGTCAATACCTTCAGGAAAATTATCAATATTCTCTCGAGCTTTCCATGCCCGCGAATGCCGAACCGGTCGACAGCTTTCTTTTCGAAACTAGAACCGGTTACTGCACCCACTTTGCCACAGCCACCGTGCTCATCGCCCGCGCAATGGGTGTCCCTGCACGAATCGCCTTCGGTTGGTCCGGAGGCCGCTATTTCTCCGGACCAAACCTCTTTGTCTTTCGAGCCAAGGAAGCCCACGCGTGGGCCGAAATATTCCTCGAAGACCGTGGTTGGGTCATCTTCGAAACAACCCCGTCAACACGTGAAGAAGGCTCGCCTTCACTCGCAGGAACCAACGAAGCATCTCCATTCCCCGAAGATCTTGACAACGAAGACACTACAATTCCGGAACAGGACACCGCCCCCCTTCTAACAGCCTCGCTTTGGATTGGAGCGACCGCATTCACACTCCTGCTCACCGCCCTGCTCATCAAACGTCCAACGACTCAGATCAACGAACAAAACCCGGCGCCGGGAGTTTTACCCGATCCTCCAAACTACCTTTCCGCTTTCCGGCGCGCCTGTCAGGTTCACGGCAATCCCATGCCTCCCGGCCGTACCCTTCGGGCTCATCTGGAAAAAAATCAGACCCCGGACTTCACTGCTGACCTCCTCCAGTATCACTATGCCGTGCAATACGGCGATCAACCTCGCAATAAAGCCACTGAAAAAATACTTCTCGGCCAACTTCGCAATTGGGAAAAGGAGGGAAAAGAATTTAGATAAATCGCAGACACGCGTATTCCGACATGTGCTCCGGGCTCGTCCCGCACACACACACGACTCTTTCACGATTTTCGAACAAAACGATCAGCAATGATCGACTGGACTAGCCCGAAGATACTATTTGACAAGGCTGTCGAGAGAAAATGACTTTTCCGAGTTGGGTTCGAATAGATTACGGGATCCGCCCGTCACATTAGGCGCAGAAGAATAAATTCACCTATCCCCCTCCCTTTATAGCCTGGCCCGCCCTTCAACACGGCGAGCCAGGCTTTATCTTGCCAGCTACAGCCATTTAGGCACACTTACGCCGTGAAAATCTGGGAGATTATCCTCACCTCCATAGCCAGTATTCTCGTCGCTTGCAGCCCGGGACAAGATCCGCGACCCGGTTCCCCCGGAATCTCTCCGGTGGTTGTACAACCCAACGAGGTCCGACCGAATCTAACGTCAATCACAACTCCCTCGATCAAAGCCAAAAGCGCCGTTGTCATCGATACTGTCACCGGCCGCATTTTATTCCAAAAGAACGCGCGCTCTCCACGTGCCGTTGCCAGTACGCAGAAACTTCTAACAGCCCTTTGTGTCTACCGCGCCGGCTCACTCAGCAATCGAGTCAGAGTACGATCGTCGGATACTAACGTCGAACCCTCTAAAATCTACGTGAAAGCAGGTGAAAACTACACCCGTCAGACCCTCGTGAAAGCCCTCCTTGTAAGATCAGGCAATGACGTCGCAAAGGTTCTCGCCCGCGATATCTCTGGTTCCGAAGCTGCATTCATCGATTACATGAACCAAACCGCTCGCTCAATTGGCATGACTCAATCCAACTTCAAAAACCCTCACGGGCTGACTGAAGAAGGTCAATATTCCACCGCCCTCGATATTGCCATCCTCGCTCGCGAGGTCACCAAAATCCCATTCTACCGTGAGTGTATGCGAACCAAACAATACACTTTCACCTTCCCCGACGGTCGCACCAAGACTCTCACCAATACCAACAAGGTCCTCACACGGCTGCCTTACTGTACTGGAATGAAAACCGGATACACCTCCGCCGCTGGTCGTTGCCTTGTCTCATCGGGCGTTCTTAACGGTAAAGCCGTCATCGCAGTCGCACTCGGTTCCGAGGGCTCGGAAATCTGGAACGACTCCGAAAAGCTCCTCAAATGGGCACTGGAGTGATCATACTTCATATTGGAAAAGCGAACTTCTCAGGATCTGGCGTTCCTTAACCACCTTTTGAACTCTTTCATCAGGTATTCCGACATTACCATTTTCACTTTTTAGGAAGCGTCTTTATCGAACCCCTCTCCTTTCAGCTGATTGGCAATCAGGACCTCAAAATCGAATCCCAACTCCGAGGAATTCCTGCTCGGCCAATTTAAGGAATTCATCGAGGCTCTCGTCATATTGTAGTTCAAAGAAGGCATTGAAGAAATTGGACTCAAATTCCTTTTTAACCAACTCTCTAAGTCTCACCAATTCGGCACGCGGTTCCCGGATCACCTCGGAATGCATCTCAATGTCAGCCGGATCAGCGCCCATACCCTCATCTTTGGACAGTGCGCATAGACGCGCCCCATATGAAGCGGTCATTAAAGCCCCCCATTCATTGGCAGGTTGAGATAACCCCTCATTCCCCGCACTTTTTTCCCGACCCACAATACACCAAAACCAGAACAATTCAGATCACACCGAAACAAGTTAAGAGCCTCATGGCTTAAGTCTTCCCATTCTCCTCCTTGCAAGCGATGAGAATTCAGCGAGATTTTCATCATCGAAACCTCACTTCCTCTTCGCCTGATAAAGCCCCTCGATATCAAGCGTCTTACCTTTCAAGACATGGGTATAACCACCTTCCAGAGTCACTGAATTTTTCGTCGCCGACTGCACCCGCTTGGTCCAAACAACTTCGTTTCCGTTTCGAAGGATGCACCGTCCGTCAGGTAAAAATTCGCGGGTATGCTTGCCAGCATAGCCCCACTTTCCAAGCAAAGCGTGGCCGTTCATATCCACAGGTTTGGGAGCAGGTGGAGGATTCCCAACTTCAACCTCCAGTTTCGTTTCAAACGGAGGAAAGACCCGCAAACGGATGTTTTTGAACTCGATCGGCGCGCCTTCCGATTCCAGGCACAAATACCCGGCAGCCGGACTGATCCCATTGCCACCTGAGACCTCGTCACCATTCACCCAAAGCCGCACTTCTCCATCAATCGCACGCACATAATAATGGTTCCATTCATTGATTCCTTTCGTCGTTTCTTTCGAAGGAAAACTCCGCCTGCCGTTTGGTGCTACCGGAGGAAAAGGCTTCATCTTGATCGGCCCCACCGGAAAAACATCACCGTGGCTGGTGAACCAATCGCCTTTCTTTTTATACTGAGCTTCATAGATTTCCTTGTAGCCCAGATCCAACACCTGAACCTCGATGCCTTGGGGCAACCTTCCCTTCCCAGCCATCAATCGATTGATGGACTGCGGTGTGGCCCAGACAAAAACGCCGGAATTTCCGCCCTTTTTTTTGTGCATCCACTCACAGGAAAACTCGAAATTTGTAAGAGGCTTGCTATAGCGAATCACTCCGGTTGGACTTCCAGTGCACCAGGCATGACTTCCCTCCCATTTCCAGGTATCAGCCCGGCAGTTCACGTTTAAAAAATCCTCTCCGGTCAACTCGATCCAACCCGGTCCCACTCCGCGGCTGAATTCCGGCTCCATCTTCACGGTCAGCCCACTATCTACCTCCCCGGCGATGTCGCTCATCAAGTATGCGGCAACGTCGCGCACATCCTGATTACTCAACCCCATCGCGGAAGCAGAAGGCATCCAGGAATGATTCTTAAGATACTCAATCTTCGCATTCGGTCGCCGATGCGGAACTTTTAAAGTTAGTCCACCCATCGTCTTCACCCGGATCGCACCGGCATGCCAACTATAGCCCCGCGAGACTCCCTCCAATCGATGACCACTCTGCGTCACCACAAGCGGTTTATCATATCCGTGAGCCAATTCCGCCGAGGGATCGACCATCGCACGGATCACCTCTTTAACGTCTCGCACCTGCCCCCAATTCGTCATATCCGGACCGAAAGGAGTGCCGCCCCCCCCAATTTGGTGGCACATCAGGCACAAGGCAGCCTTGCTCCGCCCGTTCCCCGCATCAGGTTTCAATGATGCAATTTCCTCCACTGAACCCAACTTGGTGGGAATGCCAAACTTTGTCGGGAAAATATAACTCTGGGTGAGTGGCACCGGATCGGGATCACTGATATCCTTCTCAATGAATTCCGTAATGATCGCCTGATATTCCTCCCCCTGGAAGGCCTCATGTTCCGCGAACTTCTTCATGAAGTTCAGGTTCTGCTTTCTCTCTTCGCCGGAATAACAAAGCGCAAAAGTATAAGCCAGTTTACGGAAGGTCTTCACATCCACCTTCTTCGCCATCATACACTCGGAAAGATCGGCCAGAGCCCTCGGGCTCCGGATCCGCCAGGCTAAATTCATTTGCCGCTCGTTCCACTCAGCTACTTCCTTCTGCAAAGGTTTCACGAGTTCATCATAAACCTTCTCCGGATAGTCATCACAAACCGCACCCAGTGCTTCAAGATACCAGCGATTCTCCCCGTCATATCCTTTAATCAAAGTAGCAAGCTGGTTCTTGATCTCCTCAAACTCCATCCCCCGTATCATCGCCAGAACTTCCCGCCGAATGGCCGGGGACTCATCGTTCTTCATAGCCTCCACCAAAGTTGAGCGTCCCACAATCCCTCCAAACCGCATTGCGCGCAAAGCGACAATCCGGGTCTGCTCATCATCAGACTCCAACCCAGCTGAAACAAATTCAAGAGCCCGACCATCATCCTCATGACCGATGATGAACAGAGCCCGAGCTACGTAGAATGGATTCTCCTGATGCTCCCTGGCAAATTCGACCATTCGCTCAAAAACCAGTGGTCGAGACTTCAATCGATTCTGGGCCACCCATCGAACTCCCGGAGCCGGACTCTTCAAAGCCTCGAGCAATCCCTCCGTCGTCGTAAAATTAATCTCAGGTAAATTCACCTTTGTTCCTTTCTTTGCGATCCGAAAGATTCCTCCCAATGCATTCCCCGATCCCCGGGCATTCGTGTGCGAATTCCAATCACTCACGAAGAGTGCTCCATCTGTTCCCGCCACCACATCCGATGGAAGAAAACCCGATGCCGCCTTGTTCTTAGAACGGCGATCCGTCGCAAAGAATGACTTATCCGGATTCCCCAATTCAATCTGAACATCCTTGCGTTCCAAATCAAACGCAAAGACCGCGCGATGCACTGTCTCACAGACCAGATACTTTCCACGGTATTCCTTCCCCAACTCATCACCCTCGATGAAATAGTCCCCCGTTGGTGCTCCCGGCCCCCAAAGATTTCCCGGCGGAGTCACTCCCGGAAAATGCTCCCTCCAATGTCCCTCATCACGCCGCAGCGACGACTTGGAATGCCTCTCATAAGCATCCTCCATGATTTTGGCCGTCACCGCCTTCTTTTCCCAACTCTTCGCCGAGTCCTCCCATGAACGATTCCCATCCTCCAACGCGGCATAACCAAAGTTTGAGTGCTCCATCACCCATGCCGCCCGTGCATGAGCCGGATCGTCATTGTCGGCTTGCAAAACATCTCCAAAAGAAGTCACGGACATTGCGTGGGCATTGCGGGAATTTTGAAAAATGACCTCTGCTTCGCTGCCATCAGGATTCATGCGAAGCCCGAAGCCACCGACATATAGCCGTCCATCAAAGCTCTTCTTCCCAATGCTTTGCGGATTCTGACTGTAATATGAACTCGCGTGAATCTCACGCCCATCCGACATCACAACGTCGGCACCGATATTGCCATGATTGATATACCACTTTCCACTCGGCCCCGGCACCACTGCATGAAGGGCATGGTCGTGGGTCTTACCATGAAAACCCTTCGCGATGATCTCCTCTTTATCGACCTTGGGATCAAAGACATCGTCACGATTCACATCCGTGAAAACGTGAATATTCGGAGCCATCGAGACCACGACCTTGTTATCGAAAACGCTAATTCCCATCGGCTTCGAGCTAAAGGTCGGCCCGAACTCTTTCGCCAAATCCGCTTTCCCGTCCCCATCGGTATCCTCAAGAATCTTAATCCGCGCATGCGCCCCTTTTTTATCGGATCGTTGTAAATCCTCCGTCGCCCAAACCCGTCCCCTAGCATCAACATCCATTGCCACGGGACTATGGATCAAACTCGTTCCCGCCCATAGCGTCGCTTCCAAACCCGGCGCTACGGTGAAACTCTCCAACATCGTCGCTTGTTCAGCCAGGGTCAACCCGGGCAAAAAGGCACCAACAAATACGGCGCAAGGGAACTTTACATTACTCATAAAACTAGCGGCAATATACCCCATCCAATTTGAACAATCTATCAAGATTTCGCTAAAAACGATTTCCCCGCCTGATCTCTCAGAGAAGACCGCGTAGCCGTCAATGCCCTTTAGAAGATACTCGCCAAAATTTATCGCCGATGATACCACCTGAGATACCTCTTCGACATATTTGAATTGCCGCTGACTCCTCATTTCATCACCGCGTGAAGAGCCCTCTTCTTCATTTTACAATCTCTTGACAGATACTCAAGCCAAGTGAGTTCATCGTTGAGTAATGAAAGGCCCCTTCTTCGGATTCGCCTTCGCTTGTGCGTTCAAGTCAGGTCAATCACGAGGGGTGAATCTATTCTTATTGAAGAAACGGTTTTTGAAGAAAGCTCCAGCATGATCGACAAGGACTACTCTTTATACCAAGGCCCCAGTGAAAGCCGATGGGAACATCTTTTCACACCAGAAAATGTGCCTTCTGCCGAGTAAGCAGCCAGAATCCCCCACCTTCATCTGATAGTCTTTCCAGTTGCCTACTCTGCCAATTCAGCCAAGTTTCTCCGCGCGCCATGAGCACCCAGAAAGAGCTTGCCATCGAATCAGCCCGCGTTTTGCGTGAGGCCGGTCATCTGGTGTATTTTGCCGGTGGTGCCGTTCGAGACCAGCTTCTGGGACAACTCCCGAAAGACTATGATCTCGCAACATCGGCCCGCCCCGATGAAGTTCAGTCTCTTTTCAAAAAATCCGACGCGGTCGGCGAACACTTCGGCGTGATCATCGTAAAAGGATCAGGTGAAATGATCGAGGTCGCAACCTTCCGCACCGATGGCTCCTACAAGGATGGACGCCGACCCGAGTCTGTCGAATTTTCCTCGCCCGAAGAAGACGCTCAACGCCGCGACTTCTCCATAAACGGACTCTTCCAAGATCCTCTTACCGGAGAAATCATCGATCACGTGGGCGGCCGCGCCGATCTCAACGCCAGGATCCTGCGAGCCATCGGAAAACCTCGGGAGCGGTTTGAGGAAGACGCCCTCCGACTCCTCCGCGCGATCCGCTTCGCCACGACCACCGGGTTCGAGATCGAAGCTAAGACCTGGGCGGCAGTAAAAGAATGCGCACCTCTCCTCTCACAGATTTCCCCCGAACGCATTCGCGACGAATTTTCTCGTATCCTCATCGCCCCCGACCGATCCCGCGGCCTCGACCTTCTCGTTGACTCAGGCCTCATTAAGCAATTCCTTCCCGAAGTTCTCGACCTTCAGGGGTGCGAGCAACCTCCGCAATGGCATCCCGAGGGTGACGTTTATATCCACACCCGTATCGCACTCTCTCTGCTTGATTCTCCACCCCTTCACCTTGCGCTTGCCGTCCTCCTCCATGACATCGGTAAACCCGCCACCCAACCCTGGGACGCCGAAGCTCAGCGACTTCGCTTCAATGGACACGACAAGGTTGGCGCCAAAATGGCCGAAGAGATCCTTCGCCGCCTTCGTTACTCAAACCAAACGGTTGAAGACGTCACCTTCATGGTTTCGCGGCACATGCACTTCATGCATGTAAAGGACATGCGCACTGCCAAACTAAAACGATTCATGTCGGCGGAGACTTTCGAAATGGAAACTGAACTCCACCGCGTCGACTGCGATAGCTCCAACGGCTTCCGCGACAACTACGACTTTGTTCATTCGAAAAAGGAAGAATTCGCCAAAGAGCCCCTGATTCCAAAGCCACTCCTCACCGGCCACGACCTCATTCGCGACTTCAAGATCGCTCCTGGTCCGGAAATCGGCAAAATCCTCCGTAATGTTCAAACCGAACAACTGGAGGGACGACTTTCTGATAAAGAAGCAGCCAACCAATTCGTAAAAGAATCACTTTCACAATGAGCAACATCCCGACTGAACACGACGATCCAATCAACGCCAAGATCCTCAGCGTCTCCGAAGACCTGGTCTCCGGCTTCCAAAAAGACCCGTTTTCCATTATCGCAGAAGAATCCGGGGTTGAACTCGAAGTTGTTTTGGAACGCATTCGGGCCATGCTTGAAGCTGGAGTGATTCGCCGCGTTCGCCAGACCATGCTCGCTACCAAGCTAGCCCACGGAGCACTTGTCGCCTGGCGGGTTCCCGAGGAAAAGCTCAACGACGCCTTTGACTTCATGTCAAAGAAGGACCCCTTCTCCGGTCACGTCGTCATTCGCTCGACTGATGGCCAGATCTCCGGTTCCGGTTATCGTCTCTGGACGACTCTTAAAGTTCCTCAGGGCGAGTCACTCGAGGAACATGGCAATGTTCTTAAACGTCTTGTGGGAGCTGAAGAATTCATCCTCATGCCGGCCAACGGAGTCTTCGCTCTCGGAGTCGGCCACGTCCGACGCAAAGGACTTGAACCCGGAGCGAAGCTTGATGTTGCGGCCGAAATGATGACCACTACCGTCGTCAACCTCACCCAGGAAGAGTGGGATGTGCTTCTGGCTCTGAAGGAAGAACTAGCCCCCGATGAAGTCATCATCAATTGCTGGGACCGCCGCGCCGAAATCGCCGGAGTTTCGCTTGAGCGATTTTATGAAGTCGCCCATATCCTCGACAGCAAGAAAGTCATTGGTCGTTTCTCTACCTTCCTTGAACACGTGAAGCCCTCCGATACAGGAAAGCGCGTCACCCGTTTCAATGGCCTCTTCCACTGGGCCGTCCCAAAAGGCCGAGAAATGGAAGCAGGCAGCGAGGTCGGACGCCACCACTGCATGACCCACGCCTACTGGCGCGAAGGCGGCCCCAAATTTGGCGACGTTAATATTATGGGAGTTGTTCACGGAACCGAGAAAGACAAGGTTCTCGAACATAAGGCCGCCATCGACAGGCACCTTGAATCAGTCGGAATTCCCGTAAGTTACACCAACGTCTTTTGGGGGGGACGCTCTGAAATCAAACCGTCGGAAATCTCTCCAAAAGTCTACCGTGAGTGGCACGAAAAATATGCTAAATAGTCAGCAGCAAAACGGCAGTTTGCTCTCACCAGGACTTTCTGCGAACCTTGCTAGATGAAACTTCCTGCTCTTATTTTGGCGGGGACCTTGCTGGCGCGAATATCAGCATGGGGTGACATCGTGATCAACGAAATCGTCAGCCAAAATAGTCTTGATGGGTTCGCTGCCGCAGACGGGAATACCTACGACTGGATTGAGCTCTACAATAACGGACCGGAGGAGGTCGATCTCCAAGGGACATATCTGACAGACGACAAGACTACTCCGACCAAGTGGCAGTTTGCGCGAAGCTTCCCGATTTCGGCGGGTGGATTTGCAGTTGTCTTTGCTTCTGATCTCGATGGACTCATCGAGAGACAGGAACATCTCAACTTCAAACTTGATTCTGGCGACGGAGAATACCTCGCTCTCGTAGCCAACGATGGCGAGACCATCCTCGATGACTTTGACCCCGCCTTCCCTCCTCTTGGAACGAATCATTCCTTCGGCAATCCTGAAGGAGAGGCCGAACCCGTCATCTTGCTCAGTCCGACGCCGGGGACAACTAATACAACGGCCGCCCCCCTTCCAAAGATCAACGCCTTTAAATCCACTAAAACGGTGATCGCAAATGGCGAATCGATCACTGTTTCCTGGGAAAGCGAGAACTCCGAAACCCTCACACTTAAAACGTCATCGAGTCAGAACACAACGGTCGACCCCAACGGCTCCGTCATTCTTAGACCAACCTACCATCAGACGATCACCCTCACTGCTCGAAACGGGTATGCCAGAACCTCGCAAACTATTGAAATTCTGGTTGGGCCGGCAGTCACCGACTTCTCGGCTTCTCCTGCCATCATCGCCAATGGAGGAGAAACCGTGCTCAGATGGGAAACCATCGGCTCGGACCGGACCGTCGCATTGAATCAATTCCCGTTCACCACGATTTCTCCACCAATCCAATTTACTCCGACCAATCTTAGTCTGGTTTCGTCAGACGAAACCTGGAAACAGGCTCCCACAGTTCCCGATGAAGGTTGGCAAAATATTGGCTACGATGACTCAGACTGGAGCGATATCGTTCCTCCCTTTGAAGGAAGTCACTACTATCGAAAAATATTCCAGGTTTCCGATCCAGGCTCCCTGGCAATTGGAGCGCTCCAAATTGCACGCGCTTATAACTTTCATGTCACAATCAACGGGCAGACCATATTCACTTCCGGAACCCCCAACGGCACACCGGGATCCTTGAATGGAACATTCCGATTTGACCCGGCCCTCCTCCGGGAAGGTGAGAACGTCATTGCCGCCACCTTGAGCGCTCCGATTGGCGAGTACAACATAAAGCTCGATGCATGGCGATCCCAGCCTATCGACACCGTGGTTCCCGTCACCCTTTTGGTGAGCAACGAAGCCGGAGAAGAAAGCAAGACGGTCGACGTTACTGTGCTAGCTAAAACCACTCCTCTCCCGCCACTCCCCACCATTGCAATTTCCGAAATCTTTTGGTCCTACTTCGGGACCTTACCGGTCGAACCCTATCGCTTTTTTGAATTTCAAAACTGTGGGGCCCAGCCCGTCGACCTTAGTGAAATTCAATTGGTCGGAGACTCATACTTCTCATTCACGGACGCCACGGAAACGACTCTCGACCCCGGAAGCGTTGCGATCGTCGTAACCCATCACCCAACCTTTTCCGAAATTTGGCCGGGGGATCGTAATGTCATTGGGCAAGTTGAAGACCCCCAGCAAGCCGAGACCTACCAATTCGATTTTGAAATTGCTCTTCTCGACACCTTCGGGCGCAGCTTTGAAAAAGTTGGCAGCCATTCTCTTCCTCAGTTTGGCGACTTCCTGCAAACCTTCGAAAGAGCCGACCCAAAGGCCTCATCACTTGACCCTTCCAATTGGTTTGTTGCCAGGGAGCTTGGCAACGGCAATGGCGGCGGCACCCCCGGTGAACTGCCGTTTCGCATTATCGACTTTTCATTTAATCCTCCATTCGCGAGCCCGGGCGGTTCGGTTAGTTTAAATTGGGAGATTTCACGCCCTGCAAACCTTAGCATCACCAACGACATCGGCCCAATTTCCGGAACCAGTGGCTCCATCGATCTGATCGTGCCGGAGGATGCCCGTTCCTTCAGATTTCAGCTCAATGCCGAAACCACCTTCACCAATCGTGACCGCTACGCAACGCTCATTCTCCCTCCTTCCATCTCTTCATTTACTTCCTCAAAGCTAACGATCACCCCGGGAGAGGAGACTACTTTTTACTGGGGGCAGGCGATTCCATACATCCCCTATCAAATTAACATTACTCCGGAAGTCCTTCCCGGAATTTATGGAGGCAGGCATACCTTCACCCCCTTGGTTTCCGGTTTTCCAAAGGGCAGCCTCTGGCGAACCCGAGCTCACGAAACACCGCCGGAAGCAGATTGGAATGCCATCGATTTTGACGTCCAGTGGAGAAATCGACGTGCCTCAATTGGTTTTGGAAATGATCAACTCGCCACCAGCCTCCCCCCCCGGAATTGGTTAACCGCTTATTTTTATCGTAGTTTTCAGGTTACCGAAGTGGAGGAAGTCGAAGAACTCCTCCTCGACCTTTTTAATGATGACGGAATAGAAATTTTCATTAACGGGCAAGAAGTACTTCGAGCTAATCTACCACAGGGCGACCTCGATCACCTCACCCCAGCCCTGGCCAAAATAGCCCCCTCCGAAAGGATTTTTGCAGTCGATCCTGCTCTGCTTGTTGAAGGAGAAAACATCATCGCGGTTGGCATCCACAACAGTTCGATTGACGATGACAATCTCGTCTTTGACCTCGGAGTCCGCGCAAAGCGCAAGCTTCCGGATTCAGGTCAAAAAACGTATACCTTTACGAGTTCGAACCAAGCCGGATCGGACTCGGCACAAATCACTCTTCTTTTCGCAGACTCAGTGAGTGTCACAGATTGGCAAAATGATCAGGGCTTAATTGGAGATTCCAGAACCTCTGATGCAGACGGAGATGGCCTATCCGATTTTCTGGAATTCGTCACCGGGAGCGACCCCCTTCAGCTCAGTGACGATCCGATCTCCGTCTCTCGGGATCAGGATGGCTTTATGACTGTCAGTTACCCCCACAACCTTCTCTCCGAGAAAAATTTCCTGAGCCTCCAATTCTCTTCTGATCTGCAAACATGGACTAATATCAATGACTTTAAGTTTGAGGGGGCAGTGGCTCCAGAGGGGTCGCACGTCGCTCAGTTTAAGTATCGATCTTACTCCCCCGTCAGGGAATCCCGCTACTTCCGTCTGATTGCGAACTAACTCGAGACCAATTCCGCCATTGCCTCGTCTATTGTCGGGAAATGAAACTCATATCCTGCATCCAATAGCAGCTGCGGCACAACTTTGGCACTAGCAAGAAGGCCCTCCTGGGCAAAGTCACCCAAGAGTAACTTTAAGGCAAAAGCCGGAGCTGGAAATGGGGTTGGACGCTTCATAGCCTTACCCACTGCTTTGGTAAACCCGACATTTCGCACCGACTCAGGAGCAACCAGATTGACAGGTCCTTCAACTTTGTTTTCCAAACAAAAAATGATTCCCTCAATTTCGTCCTTCAAGTGAATCCATGGCATCCACTGGCTGCCTTTGCCCAGCTTACCGCCAATTCCAAACCTGAAAATTCCGCTCATCTTATCCCAAGCCCTTCCCCCTTTTCCTAAAACAACTCCAGTTCTCAAAAAAACTGTTCTTACGGAGTCAGGAACTTCCACGGCCTGCTCCCAATCCCGACAAAGCTCCGCCAAGTATCCCACCCCAACCGAAGCAGCTTCGGTGAGGCTCTCATCATCTCGATCACCATAGATGCCAATCGCAGAACCATTTAGCAAAACCTCGACTTCGGAATCTGCTATCGATTTCGAGAGATCCCCGCTTAGGTCAACCCGACTTTTACGAAAAGCAATCTTTCGCTTCTTCGTCCACCGTTGATCAATCGCCTCACCTGCTAAGTTGATTACAGAGCTTAATCCTTCAAGATTGATGGTATCTACCCCATTCCACTTTCGCCAGGCAATCTTACCATCCTCACGATCTGAGCGCGAAAAACCGATTACTTTCCACCCCCTCGCAGTAAGAACATCGCACAAGTGGCGACCTATCCACCCCGAGGCTCCGATCACACCAACTGTTTTATTTCCCATCGACCTCATGATATTAGACGAGATCTTGAACAATTCCAGCAAATCCTATCGACAGCTTTTTCACTCAACCCTAACCTTTCGCCGGTGTTATGCGTCGGCCGTTCGCTCTTTTCATTCTGACCTCCCTTCTCGCTACGAGCCAGGATGATCTATCTACGCCCCTCCCTCCACCGGATCCCGAAGCCCTTTCCGAGCCAGACGAAGACCCCATTACGACTCTCCTCAATGATCCCGAGGAAGAGCCCTTCGCAAAGCTGCCGACAGGGGTCGAAATCTACAGCAAATCCATCCGGGGCGATAGTTTATTCAACCCGGATGACCGCACCCTCACAGATGCCATCATTCGCTATATCGGCGATATCCAGCTGAAGGCCGACAATGGGCTCGAGGCCTATGCCGACAATGCGGTCGCCAATTTCAGCAAGAAAACGGTTCATCTTTCCGGCAACGTCAGCCTTTATCAAGACGGCCTCGTTTATCGCGGCCAATCTTCCGTCTTCAATCTCGAAACCAAATCCTTCGAGACCAATGACCTTCGACTCGGCTTTTCCCCGATCATGCTGAAGGCAAAGAAGATCCGCCAAATCACGAGCGACGGCCGAAAAGCATTTATGGCTGAAGGAGCAGGCATCACCACTCACGATGTCGAGAACCCCGACTTTTGGCTGCAAGCCAAACGAGCGACCATTTTTCCGAGCGACAAAGTCATTTTGCGGGATTTTAACCTCCGTGTTGGGAACCGAAATCTTCTCTGGCTCCCCTATCTTGCACAACCGCTTGACGCCAATCTGGGATACCTAGCGGCTCCCGGCGGACAAACCAACCTTGGCGCATTCTTAAAAAATCGCTACGGGGTGATGCTTGGCGGCGAACTCGACCAGGAGACAGGAGAAAAAAAGGGAGCCTGGCTCCTCTCGCAATGGCATGCCGATTTATACTCCAACAAGGGGCTGGGAGTTGGGGTGGACCTGTTCGACACCCGACTCAATTCAAAGGATGAATTTGGAGAGTTGAAGCTCTACTACATTTATGATCTTAACCCCGAAGATAAGCGTGCAGGAGTGGACCGGGGTAACCTCAGCCCGAATCGATTCCGCGCCGAATTCGTTCATCGTCTTCCAATCTACGAAACCCCGGTCTCAAAATACACCTTCGATGCAAATCTGACCCTGCTCAGCGACGCATACTACCTTGAAGACTTCGATCCATCGCTCTTTCGAATCAACCGGGCCCCCGATAACTACCTCGGATTTTCCAGACGCTCAGCAAACAGCCTGACCCAGCTTGGAGCGAGACTTAGGCTCAATGACTTTTATCAAAGCGACACCCGCCTACCCGAGCTCACTCACGATTGGATCAGACAACCTTTCTTTAAGACCCCGCTCCTGTATGAAAGTCAGACTTCGCTTGGTGTCTACGAAGAACGACTTGCCGCGTTCCAACGAAACAGCCTAAAAGATGAGGCTGATAATCTCCTCCACGGCGATCCTCGACTCGAGGAAATCAATCGCCTTTTAGATGATCGTGGATTTGCACGCTTCCACACCTACCAAGAGTTTTCCCTCCCTCTCAAAACGAGCCACTTAAACGTCACCCCTCGCTTCGGCGCCGGCCACACCAACTATCAAGCTGTTCTAGGCCCAGACGATGCCACCAGCCGTACCCACGTTTCAGCGACAGTCGACGTTTCGACAAAACTCACCAAGCTCCTACCAAACTTCACCAACGAAAAATGGGGGATTGACGGCGCCCGACACATTGTCGAGCCCTACACCTCACTCAGCTGGCTTTCGACCAATGAGCTTGATTCGTCGTTTGGCCGTATTGATCGCCTGACCCCGACAAGTCGCCCCCGCCCGCGGCAAGTTGGCCGTTTCACCGCCATCGATGACCTACAGGACTGGAGTATCTTGCGGCTGGGAATGAGAAACCGCCTCGTCACAAGGCGAAATGGCGGCACCCACGACTGGCTCATGATGGACACCTACTTCGATGCCTTTATCGAAGACCCAGAACTCGACCGTGACTTCTCCAATCTCTACAACGATATTCGTTGGAGTCCTGTCCCTTGGTTCGAACTTGACCTCGAGACCCAGTTCCCATTTTCCGCCACTGACAACTTCACTGAAGTTGCCTCTGCCTTGCGCTTCTTACCGGATGATGATTTTGAATTCAAAATCAGCTACCGTCATCTGAACGACCACCCCATTCTCCGCGACTCGGATCGACTGATCCTGGAGGCATTCACCCGACTTAACGACTACTGGGGCATTGGATCCTACCATCGTTTCGAACTCGTTGACAGCACTCTGGAGCTTCAACAATACAACGTTCACTATGACTTTGATTCATTCGTTGGCTCTGCAGGATTCTTCATTCGGAACAATTTACAACAGGACGAATATGGAATCATGTTTAGCTTTGGTATCAAGGAAATCCCAAGCCTGTCCTTGCCAATCCAGATAGGAGCGCAATGATTCTGCAAATGAATCAGCTTTCTCCCAAAGACCTTGTCGATCAACTCCAGTGGCGCTACGCCACCAAGAAATTCGATGCCTCCAAGACCATCCCTGACGATGTCTGGTCGGCCATCGCAAGCTCGCTCGTTCTCACCCCCTCATCCTTTGGCCTTCAACCTTGGCACTTCCTCGTCATTCGTGACCAAAAAATCAAAGAAGAGCTTCTGCCACACTCCTGGGGACAGGCACAGGTGACCGACTGCTCCCACTTCGTCGTTCTTACTGCGAAGACCTCGATGACCGAAGCAGAGATCGATTCATTTCTGGCCCGTACCGTAGAAATTCGTGGGGGCAAGATTGATCAGCTGAATCCTTACCGTGACATGATCGTCGGCTTTTCCAAAAATATGGATGATGCGGCCAAACTCCAGTGGGCCAAACTCCAAACCTACATTGCACTTGGGCAGCTCATGACTTCGACCGCCGTTCTGGGGATCGATGCCTGCCCAATGGAAGGAATTGCCCCGGCGGAATACGACCGTATTCTAGGATTGGAGGAAAAGGGCCTCACGACCTCGGTCGCCTGTGCCCTCGGTTACCGCTGTCCCGAAGACAAATACGCAACCGCACCAAAAGTGCGCTTTGAAGAAAGCGACGTCCTAACGTTACTCTGATGGCGGTTGCTGAGATTGAGCATCAGCCTTGGCCTTTTCGGAAAAATTCAGATACTCTTGGAAAGAAGGCTCCTTCTCGACAACCCCGGGCATCGCTTCATTATAAATGGCTGCTGCAATAACCAAAAGATCTTCATTTTGCCTCCGCTTTCCCACCAGTCCGATTTCGATCGCATTCTTTCGCTTTACGAATCTAACTTTGATCGCCTCTTTAAGATGCGAAATCGCTTCATCGGGCGACACGCCCATCCGCGTTGCGTACTCCGTCTCATCGACGATGCCCTGCAATACAGATTCCTCGCTAAGCACTTCCTGAAAAGCGGCCTCCCACTTCTCGCAGAATTCGTCATTGAGCCCCTTGACCGGAATAGCAGTTCCTTTAAAGGAATTGGCGTTCATCTTAAACGTGTAAAAGCCGAAGCCCGCTCCTCCCACAAGGAGGAGCCCGATAATCGCAGTGACGAAGAACGTCTTCTTTTTCATGGAAATTTAGTAACATCTTAAAAACCTGGGGTCAGGAACTTTTACACAAAATTCCCCCTCCTTCCGCCCATCAGGCTCATTCTTGAATTCGATATTGGACCTTGTCTTCTGATGGCTCCATCTTCCGGCATGGAATTTCCAGCCAGCACGGCAAGCCTTGTCACCCTTGATCCCGACTTCGACACGATCCTTGACCCAAACACGGGCTCCCCGGTCATTTCCGCTCAAATCTGGGTCGAAACCGGCTCCCAACACGAATCCGCGCTCGCAGGCTCCGGCATTTCGCACCTTCTTGAGCACATGGTCTTCAAAGGAACCGACCGATTCTCCGGAGAAGCTCTGTCACAAGAAGTCCAAGCCGCCGGAGGCCAATGGAACGCCTACACCTCCTTCGACCGCACCGTTTACTACATTGATGGTCCCGCCAAGTCACTCGACCTCTTCCTTTCCGCCCTCATCGAAATGGTCTTCCGCCCCACTTTTCCCGAGGACGAATACGAAAAAGAAAAAGATGTCATTCGACGCGAAATCGCGATGGGACTGGACGATCCCGACTCCGTCTCCTCCCAACTCCTCTTCCGCACCTGCTACCAACGTGACAATCGACGCCATCCCGTCATAGGCCACCGTGATCTCTTCGACGCCATCACTTACGATGAAATGAAGACTTACCACGCCGCCAAATATCGCCCGCATAATTCCTTTCTCGTTCTTTCAGGTGGCTTCAACCCAACCGATGCCAAATCCATCATCGAACGCGAACTTGCCAAAGGCCTCCGCCCCCCTGCTTCCTTTCCCATTGTCGCTCCTGTTGAGCCCCGCCAAATGGGCCTTCGCCGCGCTTCCCGCTCGTTCGCTATTCCAAATACCCACCTTGCTCTGACGTGGCAAATTCCAGGTCTCACACACAAAGACGCTCCGGCCCTCGATCTCCTCTCCGTCGTCCTCGGGGGTGGCCGGTCCTCCCCTCTCTACCGAGTCATTCGTGAGGAAAAATCTCTCGTGCACTCCATCGGAGCCTACTCCTGGATGCCGGCGGATGGCCCCGGGATTTTCAGTGCTTATGCCGAAGTCGAACCCGAAAATACGGTAACTGTCGAAAATGAAATCCTTACTCAAATTGAAAAACTTGGAGGCTCTGATCTCACCCGCCCCATCGCCAGAGCATTCCGCCAAATTGCTTCGCAACAATTCAAGACCCTCACAACAGCTTCAGGGAGGGCCTCAGATCTTGCCTCAAACTGGCACAGCACGCGTGATCTCAATTACACCCGCTCTGCGATCCAAAAACTTTCGACAGTGACCGAAGGCGATCTCCGTCGAGCCATTCAAACATACCTTACCAAAGAGAACATCACCATCACTACCCTGGTCCCTGAGAACCTTGAAATCGAATCTTCTTCCAGTTCCACTGTCTCTGGTCCGGACAAAATCAGCGAACACACTTTGTCCAACGGACTCCGCGTGATCCTTCAACGGGATCCCACTATTCCCGCAGTTTACAGCCAAACTTCCTTGTTGGCGGGATCACTCTCGGAATCTTCAAAATCAGCTGGCTTAAACTCACTACTTGCGAGCCTACTCACAAAAGGAACAAGCACCCGCAATGCCCAAAACATTGCCGAAACCCTCGAAGATCTTGGAGCTAGCATTGGGGCCGCCGCCGGTAACAACACTCTCATGCTCTCCTCATATTGCCTTCGTGACGACCTACCCACCATAGTCGATTTACTTGGCGAAATCATTCGCGAGCCCAGCTTCCCTGACGACGCCATCGAGCGGGAAAAAGCAGCCCTCATTGCGGGCCTTGAGGAACTTCTTGAAGATCCCGCTAGCCGGGCTTTTCGTGAAATGCGCCACCAAATTTGGAATGGCCAAGGATACGGCATTCCTTCCTCCGGAACCGTCGAGTCACTTCAATCGCTCGACCGCCTAACGATTTCAGCGCAACACTCCCGCTACTTTACTGCGAGGAACATGGTTTGCGCCTTTTTTGGAGATCTTGACCCCGAAGCAACCCTCGAAGCCCTCGAAAACTCTCTCGGCTCACTTCCCGCTGGTGAGCCCCACACATTCAAAGAAGTCCTAACCGCCGAGGCCGGTGAGCACGCCCTCAAACTCGAAAAGGAACAAGCAGTTCTAGCCATCGGGTTCCCCGGACTCGCCCAAGACGATCCTCGCCGTTTCGCACTTGAGCTCATCGACGCTTATTGCTCGGACATGGCAGGCCCCCTCTTCACCCGGATACGGGAAGAGCTAGGCCTCGCTTACTACGTCAGCACTTCGCAATTCCTCGGCTTGAACACCGGGCTCTTCGCATTCTATCTTGGCACCGCCCCCGACCAACTCGATTTGGCCCGCCGCGAACTCCAGGGCGAAATCACCAAGATCATCGAAGAGGGAATTCCGGCTGATGCTCTCGAGCGAGTCAAAGCAAATGTCGAAGCACGGGAAGCCCTCCGTAACCAGAGCCCATCCGCCCGTGCTCGAATGGCGGCACTTGACGTTCTTCTAGGACATTCGGCAGAACATCACCATTCCCAAAGCGAGCGTCTCAACGCCGTCACCGCGGAAGAAATTCACGACATTGCCAAAGAGCTCCTCGCCGAAAATAAAGCGACTATCATTACAGTCTCACCGAACTAGAGAAGAAGGAGAAAATTTTAATATTCCCGGGTGAAAAACCGGAAGCGCAAAGAGCCTTATGTGAATGATAGCTTAGAAGCCGCGGCAGGAAGGGCATCTTTTCACGTAATAAATGATGTCCCAGCCCTCATCATCCAAAAAGTGGGCGAAGAGCAGGTGGAACTTGAACCACGTGACAATGTTTCTTGGTTGGACACTCTTCCTGAAGGCCGCGGGCGGAAAGAAGGAATAGGTTCCTCAATGAGCAGGTGGCCAGAAGCACCCCCGAACAATCAGACGCCGATCTCCCATCCATGCCCAATTCCGCCTCGAAAGATTCTACGGTAGGCGTCTATGCGGAAAACGTAGTGCGGGTTGCACCCTGAGCAGCCATTAGATGGACCAACTACCATTGGCAGCAAGAAACTCCGCATGCAAACCCTCTAAGGGATGGCCCGGGAATGAATGCGACAGGATCAAAACGCCGCAAAAGCTTGGCTGGACACGAGAAATCTTCCGTAAGAACTTCCAGTTACGATGAAAAGTAGAGGCCGCCAGGGACGTTGAATAAGGACCATTTCCTGATGTTAAAATTATCACGTCTTCAAACGATGCTCCCTGCCATCTTACTGGTGGCTGGGATCTGCCTTGCAGACGAGAAAACCAACAAGCTCACCGAGGTCGAATTCCAGCAAAAAATCGAGCCTCTGCTGCAGGACTACTGCTACGACTGCCACGGCGATGGCGCGGACAAGGGAGATTTTATTCTCGATAAATTTAAGAGCACCTCCGACCTCCTCCAGGATCAGCACGTTTGGCTTCGCATCTGGGAGAATCTTCGCACCCAGATGATGCCCCCCGCCAAAGGAGAATTTCAACCTTCCGTCGAAGAGAGAAAAGAATTGGTTGCCTGGATTGAGAAACGAATCTTCGCCCTCGACCCAGAAAACCCCGATCCGGGCCGGGTTACGATCCGAAGAATGAATCGTGAGGAATATCGGAATACCATCGCTGATCTTGTCGGAGTGAATTTCAATACGAGTGACAACTTCCCGTCCGATGACACAGGCTTTGGCTTCGACACAATTGGTGACGTCCTCACCATTTCTCCACTCTTAATGGAGAAGTATCTCAACGCAGCTGAAGAGATCGCAGGATTGGCCCTTCCAGCTGATGCCGGAAAACCAAAACCAATTAAAATAGATGCTGGAAGCTTCCGAGATCGTGGAGGCAGCCAGACCGCAAGATTCATGGAGGCCAACGCCGCTCAAACGGTGTCCGTGAAACGTCGTATTGACGCTGGCGGCCAATACTCCGTGGAAGTTTCCTACACGGTCAAAAGTGAAGGTGGGCGTCCAAAAGGACAATCCGCCAAATGGCAGATGCTCATCGATGGTCAAAAGGTTCGGGAACTCGATTTTAATTCCGACAAATCACGAGGGAGTCGCTTCGTCCAAGATTTTGCTCTTACAAAAGGCGAGCATCGTTTTGAATTTGTCATTGTCCCGCAAAACAGCGGTGAAGGCAATGGAACCGCTGGTATTCAGGTCGATCGCTTCGAAGTGAGACGTCTCGGCTCGGATGGAAGCTGGGATCTCTTCCCCGAAAGTTTCCAACGAATCTTTGTCGATGGCCTTCCTCCTGCCGGCGAAAAAGAGCAGGAAACCTACATGCGGAAGATCGTCGAGAACTTCGCCTTCCGCGCCTTCCGGCGTCCCCCCAGAAAAAAGCTGGTTGACCAGATCACAGAGCTTGCTCTTCAAAAGAGCCAGGAAAGTCAGTTTATCGATGGAGTGCGCCTTGCAGTCACCGCAACCCTGACCTCACCCAGTTTTCTATTCCGAAGTGAGACCCAGACCGAACCCGATAATCCGGGTAAGGTTGTCTTGCTTGATGAATACGCATTGGCCTCCCGCCTTTCCTATTTTCTCTGGAGTTCCGCTCCTGACAACACCCTGAGGGATCTCGCCTCAAAAAAGCAGCTGCGCAAAAACCTTCGGAAACAAGTGGATCGCATGCTCGCTGACGAAAGATCCGATCGCATGGTCGAAAACTTCATCGGTCAATGGCTTCAGGCCCGTGACTTAGAAGGACTAAACATTGACACCCGACGCATCCTTCGGGAGCGAGATAGACGAAAAGCCAACCGGGTTTTCAATCAAGGAATCCGGCAGGACATGAAGAGAGAGACCGAAGAATTCTTTCGTCACATCCTTATTGAAAACCGCCCAATTTTGGAGTTACTCAATGGAAATTATTCCTTCCTCAACGAAAATCTGGCAAAATTTTATGGAGTCTCCGACATCCGGGGCAGCGAGTTTCGACGGGTTGAATTTGACGAAAGCGCAAAGGGACGTGGTGGCCTGCTCGGTCAAGGGACCTTCCTCATCGTGACCTCCCAGTCCACCCGGACCTCTCCGGTGAAACGAGGGCTCTTTGTTCTCGATAACATCCTAGGAACTCCAGCTCCTCCAGCCCCACCCGATGTCCCCGAGTTAGAAGAGATCGAATCGAACCTAGAGAAAGGAGCAACGATGCGGGCGCTCATGGAGGTCCACCGCGAGAAGCCCTTGTGTTCCTCGTGCCACGAACGAATGGACCCCATCGGGCTTGCTTTGGAGAACTTCAATGCCCTTGGCCAGTGGCGGGACAAGGAAGACGGCAAGGAGATTGATAGCTCCGGCAAGCTTGTCACCGGAGAGAACTTCTCTAACGTTATGGAGCTTAAGAAAATCCTCGCAAGCTCACGCAAACAAGATTTCTACCGCTGTCTCACCGAAAAGATGCTGACCTACGCTCTGGGCCGGGGTGTCGAATATTATGACGCCCCAACAGTCGATGCCATAATGGCACAACTTTTAAAGGATGGTGGCGGAATGAAGGATCTCATTTATGCTGTCACCGAGAGCGTTCCATTTCAAAAACGAAGAGGCGACGGCAACACATTTTAATTGTGCCGGCCTCTCATTCTCTTTCACTTTCATTCCCTCCAATCCCCCAAACAACGAGTCCCATGAACAAATCGTCAATCAACCTCGGCCGCCGTACCTTCCTCCGTGGCCTCGGTGCCAGCGTTGCCCTGCCCGCCTTTCGCTCTCTCGGGGCCGAAATCAAAGCAGCAGCTGCAGCACGGGGCGTGACCGCAACCGGAGCACCTTTACGCATGGCCTACCTCTACGTTCCAAATGGCGTAATCATGGACAAATGGCGTCCGGAGGGAACAGGTTCGGATTTTAAGTTCAATGAAACCATGAAGTCGCTCAACGATTTCAAGAACGACATCCAAATTGTCAAAGGCCTAGAACAAGCCAATGGATGGGCCGGCCCTGATGGTGCCGGTGATCACGCACGTGGTGGAGCCACTTTCCTCACCGGAGCCCGTCCCCGTAAAACTGCGGGTTCAGATATTCGCCTTGGAGTCTCTGCCGACCAAATGGCCGCGAATTACATTGGCTCAGAAACACGCCTTCCTTCTCTAGAGCTCTCGTGTGACGCGGTTCGCAAGTCAGGAAATTGTGACTCCGGCTACTCCTGCGCATATCAATACAATCTCTCCTGGCGCTCCGCGACTCAGCCGATGACCCCCGAATCAAACCCTCGTTTGGTTTTCGAACGCTTGTTCGGCGGAGGCTCCAGCGAAGAACGTCAAAAAGGCTTGGCCAAGCGCCGGGCAGAAAGACGGTCCATCCTCGACATCGTGATGGACGACGCCAAAACGATGAACAACGAACTTGGGCGGAACGATCGCAACAAGCTCGATGAATACATGACCGGAGTTCGCGAAATCGAGCGCCGCATCGAAAAATCCGAGAGCTTCGGACCTCCACCCGAGCCCGGTGTTGAAGCTCCAGACGAAGGAGTTCCACGCGAATACCAGGAGCATATTCGCCTGCTCTTCGACATGCTGCTCCTCGCATTCAAAACCGATCAAACGCGAATTTCCTCCTTCCTCCTCGCTCACGATGGAAGCAACCGCAGCTTCTCAAACCTCGGATTCAATGAAGGACACCACAGCCTTTCCCACCACCGCCGGGCCCAGGATAAGATGGATAAGATCGCCAAGATCGACACCTTTTACACCCAGCAATTGGCCTACTTCCTACAGCAGATGAAGTCCACCGAGGATGTTGATGGCAACACCCTCCTTCATAACTCAATGATTGTTTGGGGAAGTGGCATTTCCAATGCCGACCGTCACACTCACGATGACCTGCCCATCATTCTGGCTGGTAACGCAGGTGGAAAATTCCAGACCGGTCGCCACATCGAGATTCCGGACAACACCCCTCTCAACAACCTCTACATGCGGATGCTAAAAGAAGCGGGCGCACCTGTCTCTAGAATCGGGGACTCGAGCGGCTTCCTCACTCAGGTATAGTAAGAACCTAGCCTCCCCGGCGCTTTTGGAAGGGCGAACTTTCGATGATCGCGATGACGAGATCCTTGAGGGTCCCGTCTCCCTTGTTGAGCTGCTCAACCAAGCCATTGATGGTCACGGCATCAAAATATTCAGGTCCCCGGCCGATCGCGTAGGTCAATATCTTTTCGCTGAGACAACGGAAAAAATCGTCCCTCCGCTCATCAGCCAAGACATTTTTAAGCGCCACAACATCACCAAATTTTTCCCCGGTGATCAGCACCCCCGATGAATCGATGACCTGCCCGGATTCCTCGCGCCGGAACTGACCGATGGCATTAAAATTTTCGAGCCCCAGACCAATGGGGTCCATGCGCTTGTGGCAGCTTGCACACATCGGTTTTTCTCGATGAACCTCCATCATTTGGCGCATCGTGAGCGACTTGCCCTTATGCTCTGAGACGTCCTCCAGCTCCGGAACGTCGGGCGGAGCGGGAGGAGCGGGAGTTCCTAAAATATTATCGAGAACAAAGAGCCCCCGTTTCACCGGAGAGGTTCGAGTTGGATTAGAGGTGACCAAAAGAAAAGTGCCCTGCCCCAGAACCCCGCCTCGCTGAGGGTGCTCGTGTAAGTCGACGAGTCGATGCTCAACTCCACGCACACCGGGAATGTCATAGAATTTCGCAAGCCTCTCATTCAAGAAGCTATAGCGAGCTGAGATCAGCTCTGCAGCCGGTCGATTATTCTTAAGGATGAACTCGAAAAAGAGTTCGGACTCCTGCTTCATATCGCTGCGCAATCTCCCGTTGAAAACTCGCTCAGCCTCCCGCTGATCCTTGGTGCCAATCACGCGACCTACATCGATAGCGACATTTTCCACGTCCCGGGCCTGAAGCCACTGACCGACAAAGTTGTCCACAAATCGACGGGATTTGGGACTGGCAATCATCCGATCAATTTGAGCAGCGAGGTTCCTCCTAAGTTGTTTTTTATACGCGAGGCTCAGAAGTTCATCATCGGGAACCGAACTCCAGAGGAAGAACGAAAGACGGGCGGCAAGAGCATACTCGTCCAGCATCACCGTCTTTCCGGTGTTATTGGGATCTGGTTGGATTTCCGCTCGAAACAAAAAACGAGGTGAAGCGAGCACTGCCGTCATGGCATGTTTAATACCATCTTCAAAGCTTTTGCCCGGTGATTGATCCACCTGCAAAGCCATCTTCACCAACCTGGCTACCGTGCCACGATCGAGAGGTCGACGAAAGGCCCGGCTCACAAAACTCCTCATAATCTTGCGGGCATATAATTCCCGTTCACGAATCTCCTCGGGAGCAGGTCCATCCACCATGATCATGCTATATCCCTTGGGATACTCTTTAAAACTCCCGTCAAGGGGACCCTTTATCGTCACCTTCTTCAGCACCACAGACTGCTCCCCCTGCCCATCCCCCGGAGGATTTTTGGGACTCAACCGGACCTCAACGGTATTGGCTCCCTTCACAAGGTCAGCCTGTCCGCCCATCGTAATTTTATCACGTTGATCCCAGCCTACGGTCCGGTCTGAAATCTTTTCACCATTCACCCAAAGTTCAAGCCGGGCACTCTGGTCGGTGGCCGCAACCGAACCACGGACCGCGTAATCAAGAGAGACCTGATAGACGCCTTTCGCAGGAGCATCGCCTTTCAACTGAACCTTTCGTTCGTTCTTGAACTCCAACCAGTCAGACTGTTGCTCCCCATCCCCCTCCTTCCGGAACCGCCCTCCTTCGAAAACGCGAACGGGAGTCTGCGTGGCAGCACCCTTGGGCAGCGCCTTTTCTACAATTGCCGAAGCCGCTTCGAGATACTTTTCCATATGAAGCGGAGAGATTGAAAGGACATCCCCGATAGTATCGAAACCGTATCCAGTGTCATCCGCCGGGAAATTTTCCCGGGTTTCATACTCCACTCCGAGCAGATCTTTGATGGCATAGTAGTATTCGACCCGATTTAATCGCCGAATTGTCACTCGCCCCGGATCAGGATTGTTAGGGTCCAATTTAAAAACCCTTTTTTCGATCCACCCCATGAGTTGGCGCTTTTCAGCAAGATCAGGCTGATCCTTTTTAGGGGGTGGCATAATCTGGGATCGGACATTCCGCCAGACTGCGAGCCAGTGATCGATATCATCAAGATGACCCGACAGCTCATCATACTCGTCCATTGAAAAATCACCCTTCGATGTGCCATCCCCGTGGCAATCGAGGCAATAGTCTTCCAAGATCGGCTGAATCTCTCTCTCAAAGGTCACATCGCCCAATGCCAAAGCAGGCAGGAACAGCATGGCAAGCAGTCGCATCATCTGAGGACCAATACGTGCGAAAAAAGCATTTTCTAATTCGTAATCCCGGAAAAGTTTCGGTATCGTTCTTGCATGAAACGACGCACTTTTCTCACTACCGCTTCTGGAGCATTTGGCTCTCTCATTGCTTCCCCCACCGCAAATGAGACCAAGCCAAGGATCTACCTTTCACTTAAGGATGGTATGATTGGAGGGAAAGGACCTCTCGAAGAAAAGTATCAGTTGGTCAAAGATCTCGGATACGACGGGGTTGAATTTAGCGTTCCGGGCAGATCAGACCTAGCACAAGCGTTAGCCGCATCCAAAAAGACCAAGCTTCCCATTCATGGGGGCGTCAACATGCGCCACTGGCAGATCAAGATGTCCTCCCCCGGCGAAGAAGAGCGAGCTGAGGCCGTTGACGCGATGAAGAAGTCACTTCAAGAAGTCCACCAGATCGGAGGCACATCCGTCCTCCTTGTTCCGGGAGTGGCCGGAGGAAAGGTCACCCAAAAAGAGGCCTGGGATCGCTCAATCATCGAGATCAAAAAATGCCTCCCCCTCGCCTCGAAACTGGGAATGCACATCCTTATCGAGAATGTTTGGAACGGCATGTTTTATGATCCTAAGGGACCAAACACCCAAAGCGCAGATCGCTTGAAAAACTATCTCGATGAAATCGACTCCCCTTGGGTTGGATCCTACTTCGATATCGGAAACCACCAACGCTTTGGAAAACCAGCCGAATGGATCAAGACACTCGGACGTCGTATTGTGAAACTCGATGTTAAAGACTGGGGAATCAAAAGTGGCTTTAGCAAGATTGGCGAAGGCGACGTCGATTGGCCCGCCGTCCGAAAATCCCTGAACGATATTGGATATTCGGGATGGGCCACGGCTGAAGTCGGAGGAGGAAACAAAGACCGTCTTGCCGAAGTGCTCAAGAATATGCGAACCCACCTGCTCGGTCAGTAAATGAAAGCTCTCGTAAAGTCTGAAGCCGCCCCGGGCCTCACCCTTACCGATGTTCCAGAGCCCACCCCCGGCTCCCGCGATGTCTTGATTCAAGTCGATCGTACCGGCATTTGCGGAACCGACCTCCACATCTACAATTGGGATTCCTGGGCTCAAAAAACAATTCCAGTGCCCCTGGTCGTCGGCCACGAATTCGTCGGTCGCATTGTGCAATTGGGCAGTGATGTCGACTACCTCAAGGTCGGCGACCTTGTCTCGGGCGAAGGTCACTTGATCTGCGGCCGCTGCCGCAACTGCCTCGCCGGACGCCGCCACTATTGCAAGGACACTCGTGGAGTGGGCGTGAACTCACCCGGAGCTTTCGCCGAGTTCATGGTCCTCCCCGCCACAAACGTTTGGAAGCTTGCTCCCGAGGTCTCCAAGGATAGCGCGGCGATTTTTGATCCCTTTGGAAATGCCACCCACACCGCTCTCGCCTTCCCTCTGCTTGG
>JBDNAG010000050.1:0-27857 GCA_039768565.1 Akkermansiaceae bacterium
AGAGCCATGCAGATTCAGGCCCGCTGAAATCACCCGGCGGCATTCAGCATTTTCATCAGCTCCCGCCACGCCTTCATCGAAGTCGCGAGATTGGCTTTTGGGTCACCCTTGATGGCATAGCATTGAAGCCCCACCGGCCCCTTGAAGTCCATCTTCTTGAGAATCTTGAACAAGCGCTCCTGAGGAAAATTCCCCTTGTCGAGAGTCTGGATGAGCTGCCCCCAGCCCTTACCATCGGCATCGGCGCCACAAGTGCTGACCGCAAATAAACGATCGCCCGCCTGCGCCAGAACCTTTTCGAGATCCTCCGCCTTCTCGCTCTTCAGAAAGTGGCAAAGATTGAACATCACGCCGAGGTTCGGGTGATTCACTTTTACGATCAAATCCATGGCCTGTGGCATGGTGGCCACGGCATGCCCGGCGTGGGGATACAAGGCCACTTTCATCTTCAACTTCGCCGCCATCGTGGCGGTTTCGCGGATTGAAGCAATGACCTCGAGCGTGATCGTCTTCACCGTTAGCTCGATCATGCCTCCGCGATTCGCGAGAGCCTTCACATCCTCCTCCTTTACGGGATCATTTGTGGCGGGAAGATAAACACTGAGCACCTTGACCCCGACTTTTTCATAAGCCGCGACACGCTCCTCGAGCTTCCTGCCAATGGCAGTGGCGTAAATTTGATTGATCCCGGCATAACCGGTTTCCTTGAGGAATTCGGCCTCCTTCTCAAAGGGAAGTCTCGGCGTCCCATTGAAGAAGGCATAAAGCTCCGGCGCAAATTTTTCGCCGGCAACAGCCGTTGAATGCGAGATCAATGCGGCAATTATTAAGAGAACGATTTTCATGGGCATCAAAACGTTCCGTATCCACTGATTCTTACTCCTGCCAACGAGGGACCTACCGGAAATTTACTTGCGAGAGGTCAGGCTTTCTACTGCGGAATTGCTCAAGAATTTCCGGCTCGTAGTTTTCACACAGAGGATGATCGCCTTTTAAGAAATCGGTAAAACCAACAGGCCCACCGCAGTCTTCCGGAGGGCCATGTCCTTCGCCATCATGCAGATGGGGTTTAAGCTCCTTGCTGGTTCCGTTGACACCAGCCTGGACAAAGTCCTCGATGACGACCCGGTGACGCCAGCAGTCGCCAAAATTATAGAGGTAGATGAATTCGCTGACATTCTCACGAAAGAGATCCACGATACGATTCTCGATCTCACAATAATCCTCTTCCCCCTCTTCATCAAAGCCAGGGCTGAAGGTAAGTTCGCGGTGTCCGTCCTCCCAAACTTCAAATCGATGTAAGTGGGAACCCTCCCAACCAAAGGAGTCTTGAATGGCTCCATGCAGATGAATGTAAGCGCAGTCGGCCGGCAAGCTAAGACGGCGCCAAACGAGCGGTATGGTATCGAGTAGCTCGATTCGGAAAATGAATCGCGCGGGACTCTTAAGAGCCTTTCGTTCCGCCTCCTCCTCTTCTTCCTTGAGCATGGTATCGAGAGACCCGCCGGCGGTAATTTTCTCAGCGAAGGAATGAATGAGTTCGGCACCTCCGGGGGTGGTCATGACCTTTTGCATAAAAGCTTCGATCTCGGCTTCACTGGCCTCCGGGTCGGGCATTTTTGCAAGGAGATCGTCGAGGGGATCGGTCATGGTTGGTTATTACTGGAATGAAATGGGGATAGAAGATCTTAGTTGAATGGAGGGTTTCCTTTCGACGACTTTTTTGCAGCGTTTTACGTGAAGGCACCTTATGAGTCGGGAGTGCGAGGTCATTTGAGCGAAGTTGTCCGATTAGGTTGGGGCGGAGCGAAGTCCAATCTTCTTCCCGGCGCGGTGCTCTGGGTTCTTGGCTTGGCATTGGTGATTGCCTACTACCAAATCGAAGCGGTTTCCACGGTGCTCGATCGCCTCGGCGATTTTAAGCTCAAATATTCCCCTTGGTTCGCCATCGTATCAACTGCGCTCTTTGGCAGCCTAATCCCATGGTTGGTCCAAGCTTTGTTTTCAAAAAGCGGAGAGAAGCAACCATTCCGGCATGTGCCATGGCTTCTTCTTTTTTGGGGATTTCACGGATGGCAGGTAGACTGGCTTTACCGAATTCAAGCCGGACTTTTTGGCAACGAGATCGACTTCTCGACCATCCTAAAAAAGACCTTGGTCGATGAGTTCGTCTGGGTCCCCTTCTTCGCAGTCTGGCAGTTAGTGCTGGGATACCTGATCATCGAAAAGGAAGGGTCGGTGAAGGAATTCAAGGCGGCCCTCAAACGAAAGCCTTTTCTGGACCGGGTCATTCCCCTCATGATCGCAAACTGGGTCGTTTGGATTCCGGCGGTGTCGCTCATCTACCTCTTTCCCCTGCCCCTCCAGCTACCACTAATGAATATCATTCTCGCACTCTGGTGTCTCATCCTGACCTTTTTCGCAAAAAACGCCTAATCAGTGAATCAGCCAGGGATCGCCGGGAACGGGATAAGGACTATTTCGGCTCAAAGTCCCGCGCTTTGAAGATGCGGGAATTTCGGACGTACTTCTCGGCCCAGCTTTTGATGTCGCGTTGATCTTTGAGATCGAGCGTTTTCACAACCTTGGCGGGACTTCCCAGCACGAGCGATCCTTCAGGGATGACCGTTCCGCCTGTAACCAGCGCATTCGCTCCGATGATGGAGCGCGCTCCGACGACCGCCCCATCAAGAACGCAGGATCCCATTCCGACCAGCACTTCATCCTTAACCTCGCAAGCATGTAAAACTGCGGAATGCCCCACGGTGACCAGTTCACCCACATAACATCCAAAATCATCAGAAAGATGAATGGCGGCATTGTCCTGCACATTACTGCGCGGCCCAATCACGATCTCGTTGATATCCCCCCTTAAAGTGGCGTTATACCAGATGCTGGACTCCTCTCCCAGAGTCACCCTGCCAACAAGGTCAGCACTCGCTGCCACAAAGGCGGAATCAGGGATTTTCGGCCAAATTTCGAGAAAAGGTTCTATCGCCATCCACGGATCCTAGAAAATCGAGGAAGTTTTCGCAAGAGAAGCAATGAAACCGCTGGCAATCTCCTAAAACTGCCCGATGATTCACCTTCAACGAGTTCTCCCTAAAACATAAATCAAATGCATAACTTTCTCATTGTCCTCGCCTGTGTTGTCATCGGCATCGCCTTGCGCTCCTGCAGGACTCTGATTTTTCGAAAGCTTGGCGCTCTCACCTTTCTGATTGCCTCGTTTCTGACATTCTGGCTGGCATTCGGGAGTATCGTAGCAGGATGTCTGGGAGCGGCTCTTTGGTTCCTCCTGCCGTGGTTCGACTTGCTCACACGCATCCGAAAGATGCGCCTTCCAATCGATAACCGGCTCAGGCTTCGCACCCCACCTTCCGAGGACCACTTTCCAAATGCCTCCCGCTTGATCCGTGAGATCGAAGAAGCGGAGTTCGATCATGTCACCGACAGCGGATGGGATTGGGCCGGAATGCAACAGTATTTCCGGTTTTTCTGGAACCCTGAAGCCAAGGCCGTTGCCGCGGTTTGCCTTTGCGAGCACGACCAAGTCGCCTTCGCCTTCGTCACCGTTTCGGCGCGCGCCCCGGACGGACGGACCATCCACACGACCAACTACCCATTTTCCCCCACTCTCAAGCACTCTCCGAAAGCCCACTGGGATCACCTTCCCTGTGAACGGAACTGCTTCGAGGCAATTTACACTGACCACCAACGGCACCTTGCAAAGATTGATATCAACTCCAAAGATCTGGCCATGCCGGATCCTGATGATGTTCTGGAGCAGGTCGAAGCCGAGATGAAGCGTCAGATTGATCATAATCTCGACTGCGGCCTCATCAAGATGAGCGATAGTGGGCATTTCCAATACTCAACGAAGGGACTTTTTTTTCTTTGGATTCAATCCGTGAAAGACATGATCCGGCTCTGTTGAGCTATGTCGATCAGCGAACTACTTTCCACCACCAATGAGGCCCCGCTTGAGGTCTCATTTTTTGCGCAACTCCAAAGGTGCACCGAAAAGGAAACAAAGAGCGGCAAGCCCTACCTCGAGTGGGATGTTGCCGATGCCACCGGAGTCATCACCCTGAAGGTTTGGAACAACCACCCCCAGTTTGATTCAGCCGCAGAAACAGCTCGCGACACTCTGCTCCAATTTTCAGGCCACTGGACCCAGAATCAATACGGGGTTGATGGCAAGGGTTGGAAATTCCGGCTCCTCACCAAAGATGAAAAAAGCGAATTCCTTGCCGGGGATCCCTTGACGCGCGAAAGGCAGAACAATGATTGGGCCGACATTGTAGACTTTCTCTCCCAACTGACCGATCCACGCATGAAGGCTCTTTGCGATGAATTCGTGGAGCAGTTTGAAGATCGCTTTCGCCGCACCGCCGCTGCCCGCAAAAATCACCACGCACGGCGAGGAGGCCTAGTCGAGCACGTCGCCCAAATGATGCGAAGCGCCAACGCTATTTGCGGGGTTTATCCATACCTCAACCGTGACCTCATGATCGCAGGAGTCCTCTTCCACGATTGCGGGAAGCTTTGGGAAAACACCTATCCTGAAGCCGGCTTCAGCCAACTCCATCTCATGCACGGCGAGATGCTGGGTCATATCCCTCTCGGGATGGAATTGCTCAACAAGCTCTGGCGGGACCTTCCACTGGAAAGCTGGCGCGAAATCGAGCCCCCAAACGAAGACGTCCGCCTTCATATGCTCCACCTCATCGCCTCCCACCACGGACAATACGATTTTGGATCACCCACTCTGCCACGAACTCCAGAAGCGCACGCCCTCCATTACATTGACAACCTCGACGCCAAGCTCGAGATGGTGAAGGACGCATACGCAACCGCCAACGAATCAGTCCCCGGAATTTTTGAGCGGAAATTCCCGCTCCCGGCTCCGCTCGTCGCCCCCCTTTCACCAGTGGCTTTCGACAAGGCAGAAGAAGTCAAAGAGACCCCAATTCCCCCGTCGAACGAACTCTTTTAAGCCTTCGTCATTCGCAGTCTTCCTCGCACTCGCGCTGCCCGAGGGCGTGTTGCTCCAGCTCGCGTCCATTCGCCACGAGCCGGAAAAATCGCCCTCCTCCAAAGCTACCGATTGTTCTCAAGGCCGAACTATTCCCGATGAAAAGGTGTCGTGATTCCCAGGTAATCAGACCCCGAGACTTTTTCAGGTGATATCCCGCCCCAACCAGAAACGAATCGGTATCCAAATTGGCAAAAATTGGGTCCCCGAAGAGATGACCCGCTTCATGACTATGCCAGGGATCTCCAGTGCCCGCGAATTTCCAATCATTTTGCTGTCTCTCGTAAGTTTATCAGGGCTAAACCTCACCTGGTAGTCGCCCACTGATTCCATTCCGGAGATTTATTGATCTGAATGCGAATGCCGGTACGATCGCTGATCCACTCCGGCAAGTGCCTCTTTCGCCGTGAGTTAAATCTTTTCTTCAGCTTTTTCCGGCGACGCCTGCGATTGTGCAAGATGGCAGAGCACATCTCCCTCGTCCAACGAGCTGGCGCCTGCCCCGACGAAAGAATTTCCCACCGAATTGTCAGCAAATCGTCGCTACTCAACTGAGCAAGCCCTGAAGTTCTCCAAGAAGTGCGGCAAGCGCGATTGTCATTCCCCAATAACAATCGTAAGCTTCTCCTCACATGACAATTTGGCTGACTGGATGCACCACGGGATTGGGCCGCGCACTCGTGCCCGAATTCCTTAAAGCGGGCCACACTCTTGTCGGGTGCGGACGCAATGAAATCGCTCTCGAGCATCTTAAAAACGCGTTCCCTGAAGGCCATTTCATCCCCTGCGATGTATCCAGTGACCTCATCGCATCCGATTTCTGCGACGAGGCCCTCGCCGCGGCCGGAGCTCCGGACCTCGTCATCAACAATGCAGCTATCATCAACTCCCCCGCTCCCCTTTGGGAAATCCCTCCCCAGGACTTTGATCAACTCACCGCGATCAATATAAACGGCACCGCTAATATCATTCGACACGCCGTCCCTGCCATGCTCGCAGAGGGAAAAGGCATCATCGTCAACCTCTCTTCAGGTTGGGGACGTTCCACTTCCCCGGAAGTCGCACCTTATTGCGCGAGCAAATGGGCCATCGAAGGGCTCACCCAATCGCTTTCACAGGAACTTCCATCCGGCATGGCTGCAGTCGCGCTGAACCCGGGCATCATCGCCACCGACATGCTGCGAAAGTGCATGGGTGAAGAGGCGGAAAGCTTCCCCACACCCGAAACCTGGGCCCTGACTGCCGCGCCCTTTCTGACTTCGCTTACCCCGGAGGATAACGGGCAGGCATTGACCGCGCCATGATTCTCGAAACGCCCACTCGTAAGATTTCCTTTCCCCGCCGCCCCCTCCTAATGGGGATCGTCAATATCAACGACGACTCGTTCTCCGGTGATGGCACCCTTGATCCCGGGGAGGCGCTCGAACAAGCGAGAAGACACATCCAGGAAGGTGCGGACATCATCGATATTGGGGCCGAATCCGCACGAACCAATCGCGAAGCTATTTCAGTGGATGAAGAGATCCGGCGCCTAAGGTCTTTCCTCGATCACTGGCCGCAACTCCGCGACGAGACCAAAGGTGCAGACGATGAGCAAATCTCCCCTGCCCTTCTCTCGGTAAACACTTGGAGACCTGAGGTGGTCAAGCAAATCCTTGGCCCCAACATTGACCTTCTAAACGACATGTCGGCACTCCCCGACGATCGAAACGCAAGGTATTGCGCTCAGCATGGTGTCCCTCTTCTCATCATGCACTCCGTGGGCCAGCCAAAGATTTCCCACACCCATCAACGTTGGGGAAACCTCATGGAGGCCATGACGCAATTCTTCGAGGAGAAGATCACCATCGCCAGATCAGCAGGATTAAAATCGACACAAATCGTAATCGATCCCGGCCTCGACTTCGCAAAGCAAGAAGAAGACAACCTATTGGTTCTTCGAGAGCTTGAAAAGGTGACCGCATTTGGATGCCCCGTTCTTTTGCCCATCTCTCGTAAAACCGTAATAGGCGATGTTCTTGATCTACCCGATCCGCTTGATCGCGATCCGGGCACGGTCGCCCTTCTCACCGACGGCTTTCTTAAGGGCGCTCACATATTTCGTGTTCATAATGTAAGAGCTTGCTGGGAAACTCTAAGAGTCATCGTACCATTCCAACCCAAGCTACGCGTCATTCTAAATCTGGCCATCTCAGCCGACGGCAAAATTTCAACGACTGGAAAATCTCCCGCCCATTTCACCTCGAAAGCAGATCTTGATCGCCTACTTGAAATCAGAAAACGTGCCGATGCCATTCTCGTGGGGCGCGCTACCTTGGAGGCCGATCAAATGACAATGACGACCGAAGGTCACGAGCCATGGCGCTGTGTGATTTCGAAGGCAGGAAAATTTAATAAAGCTCATCCTCTCTTCCACTCGAAGGGAGGACCTCGTCACCTCGTCATTTCAAGCGATACCGAAACTCCAGACCTTCCCGCAACTATTCACCGAACAGACCTTTGCGGCTTTCTTGATGAACTTCGGAACACGCCTGGGATCACTACCCTTTTATGTGAAGGCGGAGGCAGGCTCGTAAAACAACTCTTCGAACTCGATGTCGTTGATGAAATTAATTTAACCTGGGCTCCCCACACTCTTTTAGGAGGCGAGGGCGCCCCAACCTTAACCGGACTACCCGGCGACTTCCTCCCGTCATCAAGGCACTATGAACTTGCCGGAATGATAACTCAGCAGAATGACGAGGTCTTTTTAACTTATTATAAATCGCAGCTTGAATCCTCATGATAGTTGAGGACATTCTGGCATCTCCCGTGCTGGATATCCTCTAATGCCTCGACGCCGACGCCGCATCATTTTCATCTTTTTCCTTCTGGTTTTAGCCTACGTCGGGGGACAGTTCTGGGACATTCATCGAGTCGGGCATCTTGATCGCGATCGCTCAGCGGACTGCGCCATCGTACTGGGAGCTGCAGCCTGGCACGACAAGCCATCTCCCGTTCTTGAGGAACGGCTCAATCATGCCATCGATCTCTACAAAAACGGAAACGCAAAATTCGTCATCCTCACCGGAGGTTATGGCAAAGGGGCCAAACATGCCGAGTCCGAAGTCGGGTCTGACTACTGCATTCGAAACGGAGTTCCCGAATCAGCCCTGCGTGTTGAAAAAGAATCAGGCAACACCATCGACAATCTACGCGAAGCCAAAAAAATCATGGCAGACGAGCAGTGGGAGTCGGCTCTTCTCGTAAGCGACCCATGGCACCTCAAACGAGCACGCCGTATGGCAACCGACTTGGACCTCAAAGTCTATGTCTCTGGCACTCCCTCTTCGAAATTTAAATCGCTGAAGACAAAGTCCAAATTTCTGTTTGCCGAATTCCTTCTTTATCATAGTTACCTCCTTACCGGGAAATAGCGATCAAGAGAGCCGCCGGTGAAGCCACGAAAATGGCAGAATACCTGCCGCTGATGCGGTGCTCAAAACCTTGCGTCCTATTTCATGCGTAAGGCAGCGATGAAGATGGAGGGCCAGCCGGATCCTCTTTTGAAATCGTTTTTCAAGTGAATCTCGCACCTTCTCAACCACCTGAGCCCATGAGAGTTCATTCTCACAATACCTCACAATGTGAGGGAGCGCACATTCCGCGGATTCAAAAGCCATCGACATACCATTCCCGGTAAAAGGAGGAATCATTCTTTCAGCATCCCCTAGTGAGCAAAAGCCCTCAGGATTTCGTTGTCCGCCCAACTGGAAACCACTAATACCGGTTAGGGAAGCGGAGTCCATCCGCGCGCGCGCCAGCCTTTCTGCGAGAGCTCCAAGACCGCCTCTTTGAAGAGCATCTACGATTGGATTCACGCCCTTTGTTTTAGTGCCCCTCTTAAAAAGCCCGCAGATATTGACCCTGCTTCCATCAGAAGTAATCGGAGTCAAACCGACATATGTCCCGTCCCCGATATGCATTTCGAGAAAGCCATCGAGATCGACACCCTCGAAGTGAGCCTTGAGCCCGAGAAGTTGACTTTTCTTCTCCAGGTGGCGCCCTGCGGTCCACACCAGACCCTCCCTAGGGCCGGATCTGACCCGATCCTTGACCTGCAAGAGACCCCCAAGCTCCTCGAAACGAACCCGCAATCGTTCATCCATCTCCCAACGGGACATTCCTAACGCGGGCCGAGTGAGCCTGGCCTCCAGAATCCGCTTGGGACCCATCCACCATCGGGTGGAGTGGTGGCGAAGCGCGTCACGAAAGATGTCAGCGATCCCCAGATTCACAAGGGTATCGGCGGTCACGCCATTAATGAACTCACCACAAACCCGATGACGCGGGTAGGTGCTCGCCTCTCGAACGATCACCGGCACTCCACGCTCTCTCAGCGCAATCCCAAGGGAAAGTCCGGCGAGGCCACCTCCAGCAATTTCGATCGATTTCATCTCCGCCAAGCTAGCACACGAAGCCCTCCAAGCAACGAGACCTCTTCCTTCCATTCCCATCCTGGGCCCAAATCCAACATTTCACGCAGTTCCCCTTTACGAAACCCCGCCCTGATACTCACCATCATATCGTGTTTGGTGACATGATTGATAAATGGCCATAACGAATATCCCTCCGCCAGTGAAATCCGGCTGCGCCATGGCTCGACTGCGATCAAAGATCGGCGATCCCGGATAAGCTTCCCAAGCCGGGCCAATTGGCCATCCTCAAAATGGTGAAGGATTAGATTTGCCACGACAGTCTCACCAACAACTCTAGGGAGTTTCTCGAAGAGGTCTCCGGCCTCCCAGCTTACGTTCAGATCGTCGGGTCGATCCTGAAAATCCAAGCCAACCACCTCCCCCCGTTGCGCAAGCTTTCGTGTCAACTGCCCCTCTCCAGCCCCGAGTTCGATCACCCCGCCAAGATGTTCCTGCTTCATGATCCACCGTTCATTGCCCATTAGGAAATTAATGAGCCGAAGATCACGACGACTTCTCAACGCGTCAGGGTCGCTCCCAGGGAGGGAGTCCAGAATCTCGGGCACGACCATTCGCTTCACACCCCTGTGATAAGCTCCCATTCGCAATGGTCAAGCGGACGCCAAGTCTTTAAGATGTCACCATGTCCAATGCAGCTGAAAAAGCTTCCGTCCTCATCAAGGCCCTACCCTACCTCCAGCGATTCCGGGGAAAGACCTTCCTGATTAAAATGGGAGGCTCCGCCATGGATGACCCGGAACTGGTCCGGGAGGTCATGAGGGACATCGTTTTCCTTGAAGTTGCGGGCATCAAGCCGGTGATCGTCCACGGCGGGGGCAAGGCTATCTCCGCCGCAATGGAAAAATCTGGTCTCGAGGCACGATTTGTGGGCGGATTTAGAATCACGACCGCGGAAGCGATCAAAATTGTAGACCAAACCCTTCACGGTAAAATCAACCAAGGGCTGGTCTCAACCATCAACGAATTTGAAGGGCGTGCCACTTCAATTCATGGAACTTCGGTTTTCCAGGCGACCCAGCTCTCCGGGAAAGATGAATCGGGTGAGGAGGTGGATATCGGCCGGGTTGGACAAGTTGATCACTGTCTCACCGAAGAGGTCCTTTACGCTCTTTCCGCCGGGTTGGTACCTGTCGTCTCCCCCCTTGGCCGCCATATCGAAAGTGGTGAAACCCACAATATCAACGCCGACCTTGCCGCAGCGGCATTGGCCTGTGCACTTAAGCCCGCAAAACTTGTTTATCTATCTGATGTGCCAGGCCTTTTAAGAGACACTTCAGATCAAACATCGCTCATCGAATCCGTCTCCGGTAACGAGGCAAGGGATCTAATGACAGACGGAACGATTTCCGGCGGAATGATCCCAAAAATCACCTCAGCTCTGGAGGCACTGGAGAGTGGTGTCGAGAAGGTCCACTTCATCGACGGAAGAACTCCTCACACTCTTTTGTTAGAAATCTTCACGAAGTCAGGAATCGGAACTGAAATCCGGAGCATCTAAGACTATCGCACCTGCCAAAAACACTTCGGCGACAAAATATAATTTGTCTTCAATTTAAAAATTGTTCGCTATGGAACGCTCTTTGTTATCCCTGCGTGAGAGAGGCTTTGTAAAGGGTCTCCCTCACGCATTACATTTCACGAGGAAGTGGTATTACCAAGTGAAAGTCGCCCCTGCGAACACCGCTCTTCCCGGCCCCTCCACGCCGGTCCCCTCTCCGAAGGCATCCGGGAACAACTGGTAGTCCTGATCAAAAACGTTCTCGATTCGGGCATGGAATGAGAGCGATTCGTTGAACTGATAGCGACCATAAATTCTAGTCAAAGTTCTGGAATCAGTTTGGAGGGTTCCCGGAGCCAGATAAGCGGCCTCGTCAACATACGAGATCCCTGCTCCGATCAACCAATTGTCAGTATTGTAGTTGAGATCAAACGAAACAAGCTGATCAGGCAGATCAATGACCTCTTCATCAAATTGGGACGTGAATGACAAGCGATAGCGCAATCGATCCGTCGCAATCTTTCCAGCTGTCGATATTTCCAGACCATTGACCGACGAATTCCCGGCCTGATTCACACGTTGGGAAAACCCCGGGGCCGGAAAGGTTGTCACAATCGCATCATCCAATTCCTGTTGGTAATAGGTCACGGAAACTTCATGACACCACAGTTGCTGGGTGATTCCCGTCTCCCACCCGACAATCTGCTCGGACTTTAGATCGCGATTCGCCAATTGGTCGGAAAAGAATGAAGGGAAGAACTCGGAATCAAGCCGACTCGGATTACGGTAGGCTTCGCTCACTCTGGCATGAACACGGGCCCCTAAATCATCAAAACTATAAACAGCTCCCACGTTCCATGCCGCATCGCCATCAAATTCATTGTGCTCATCATATCGTCCTCCCGCCTCTAAAAGGAGCGCTTCAAGCGGACGAAAATAGAAGTTGGCATAAGCCCCGAAAATAGACTCATTGACACTACGACCTCCGGAATTTTCGAATTCACTGACAGATCCCTCTAGCCCGGCAGCCATCGTTATGGTTTCACTAAGCGCGACCTCATTGCTCCAATTCAACGTCCATCGCTCCTGGTTGGTTCCGAATAAAAACCCGTCAAAATCGCCCCGGTAGTTTTCGTAATAAACTCCCGTGTTCAAACGAGATTCCCAGTCCGGATTAACCTGGTAATAGAGGTTTGCCGAAATCACGGCAGTCTCGGTTTCGATCTCTGAATTGGAGGCGCCAAAGACATTGAAGGTCCTCGTCTCGAGAAAGTTGTCAGTCCCACGATAACTCAGCTTAAAGCGAAGATCGTCACGCAGCTGCCACTGCATTGCCAAATTAAGGTAGGCCTGCCCGTAATCATGAAGCGGGAGAGTATTATAGGTATCGTTTGCGGAAAATTGATAGCCTGCTTCAAAACCATAGGCGAAGCCATCCAGCCGCCCCCTCGCACTCAGAGCAGTCCGGAAGGTATCGAAACTTCCACCTTCAGCAAAGAGCTGAAACTCCGGATCGCCCGACCCCACGGCAGTTTCATAGCCAATCACACCACCACCAGCGCCAGATCCATAAAGGACACTTTGCGGACCTCGCAGCACTTCAACCTTAGTGATCTGTCCAAGCTGTCCGTTGGCAAGGAAGTTCCCCACCGAATTGGTGCTATCGGAAACCCGGATCCCATCCACCATGATTTGCTGGTATCGGCTCGGGAGCCCCCGGATAATTGCCGTGCCGGTATTCCCCGTCAGTCCCGCAGTTGAAAGCACTTGTGTTCCCGGAATGAGATCCAGTGAATCAAGCAATCGATGGCGTTGCATCCTTTCCAACTCATCGGCCGTGATGATCCCCACCGATGAGGCATTATCATCTCTCGATGATTCAATTCTTCGCGCCAGCACTGTCAATGTTGCCAGCTCTTCAACTTTTTGGCCGGGTGATGTTCCCACGCCAAAAAGTCCCGTCAGTCCGATTAGGACGATCTTTTCTTTGGTCATTTATTATGTCAAAACGGGAACCTGAAATCCGCAGGGTCCTGGTTTTCAAAAGACTTCAGGCTGGCGATCTGGCTCGTTCAAATCTCTAAGAGAAGTGAGCTTACAGTGGCGGGACCGCTCCGGAATACATCGAGATCGACTTCACCGGATTCCCCATCAATTTCCTGCCCGTGCGACGAGCTTCCCAAAATCATCGACAGGCAATCCATCGACGCGCAGAGGATAAGCCAACAACGGGTCTAGCAGAAGATTAAATAAAGCAAATCTTTGATCCCATGCCCCATCTCGCTTGAGTGTGAAAATTAAAACAAGTTCAATTGAATCCCACATCATTTACGATCCAGCCCCTTTTTTGCCCTAATCACGAAAAACGATATCAGCTGCTGCTGGACCTCAGCGTTGACATCCCCGATCAAAAACCCTCCTGAATCGATCAGAAAATGTTATCTCCGATCCTCAACGATTTCCCCCCATGCCTTTATCAATCCGTAAGTGACCGCTGCAGGATACTTCGGAAGACGGATATTTGCTTTTTCCTTGGATGACAGGTCGACAAAGGCTCGCGCTTAGTTTACTTCAGTGATCTTAACAAATGATTGAGCCTAAACCGCTCTTTCCGAGACACCCCGACTCAATGAGCCTGCGCACCTGCATCACCCCCTGTATCCTTTTCACGGTCATCGGCCTGACCAGCTGTTCAAAAAACAAAACGCCCGGGTATAACCCGGATATTGGCCCGTTCGACGAAGATGGAAACTATATCGAAGCGTGGGCTGACAATCCTCCCAACCGAGAAACCAAATTAATGCGGAACGAGCCAGCTCCGCGGACCACGCAAGCTCCGAAACCAGTTTACAAGCCTACAGCCAGGCCGGTTTACAAACCTGCGCCAAAGCCAAGGCCCAAGCCTGTCGCTCCGAAACCCAAGACCATCAGACACACCGTCAAAAAAGGAGATACCCTCTACAATCTGGCTCGCAAATATGGCACAACAATTTCAAAGATCCAAAAGGCCAACGGGCTTACAGGAAGCATGATCCGAACAGGGAAATCCTACATAATTCCAAGATAGCAGCGCCTTTCCTGGAAATTAATGGCAGGTTGGCCACGTAGACTGAGGGAATGATGAGACTCATTTCCTTCACATTCTTCCTTCTCATTGCTGCAAATTTTGTGCGCGCGGAAGAAGAAAAAGATCCTCAACTCACCGGCCCAGGCCTTGAGATTGAACTCATCTCGGAATCCAACGGGATCACCCCAGGAAAACCGCTGACCCTAGGCCTTCACATTCACCACCTTCCCGGTTTTCACACCTATTGGAAAAGTCCTGGTATCGTGGGCATGGCCACTTCGATTGAATGGACGCTACCGGAAGGATTTTCTGCTTCCGAGATCCGCTGGCCCTACCCTGAAAATACCTTCATGGCGGAATATCCCTGTCACGGATACGAGCGGGACGTGACCCTTGTCGTCACGATCACCCCTCCAGCTCAAATTCAGAATAAAGAGGTAACCTTCAGAGCCAAATCCGCCTGGATGTGCTGCGCTAAAGGGTGCTTCCCCGGATTCGAGACCTTTGAATTGACCCTTCCAGTGACCGCCGAGCCAAGACCAGTTCCGTCCGCCAAAGCCCACTTGGCCAAAGCGCTTCAAGAGTTCCCTTCAAAGAATCACGAAATAAAAGCAACCCTTCACAGCAAGACTGACGCGGAAATCATCACAATCGCCTTTCAAGGTCCATTGAAGAGCTTACTCGACAAGCTCTATTTTTTCTCCAACGACGGACAGATTTCATCGGATCGAAAGCAATCCTTCATCAAAGAGAAGAACGGGACTTTCACCCTCAAGATCGCTCGATCTGAATTCTCACCCAAAGGAAAACTTACCGTTCCAGGAATCTTGAAAGTCGGTGACCATTACTTCGAAATCGAAGCCAAGCCTGCGCTCTAACGCAACTGTTTGCTTCCTCATTCGGTTTACTTTTCAAAAATCAACCAATGAGCTTTCTCGATCTTAAAATAACACCCGAAGGCACTTTCTCCGTGATTGCACGACCGGGCTAGGTGGCATGTGGTTGGCCAACCAACTCACGCAGGAAGCCTCGGCCTCGGGCCCCATGGTTCTCAACCACGATCCGGCCGCCCCCCTCGCCCCGCAATCACCTCTCTCAAATCCCAAGGTCAAAAGAGTCATCTATCTCCATATGATCGGAGCTCCATCGCAGCTTGAGCTCTTTGACTACAAACCCATCCTTAAAAAATACGATGGTAAGGATTGCCCCAAAAGCTATCTCGAAGGCGAGCGCTTCGCTTTTATCCAAGGCACTCCACGAATGCTGGGACCGGTATACCCCTTCCAACAACACGGTGATTCGGGAGCCTGGATCTCAGACCGCCTTCCCGAGCTTTCGAAACACGCCGACAAGATGACCTTCATCAAGACGATGAAGACTGATCAATTCAATCACGGCCCTGCACAGCTTATGGTTCAGACCGGTAATGCCAGGCTGGGATATCCGTCCATTGGCTCATGGGTCACTTGGGGATTGGGATCGGAAAACCAAAATCTTCCCGGCTTCATGGTCCTCCTCTCCGGCGGTCGGGTTCCTCGTGTCGGCAAATCTCTTTGGGGCTCCGGGTTTCTTCCCTCCGTTTATCAGGGTGTGCAATGCCGTTCATTTGGAGATCCCGTTCTCAACACCAGAAATCCAAAAGGCATTTCCGTAAAATCCCGACGAAGAACTCTCGACGCTCTTCAAGAGCTCAATCATGAGACCTTCGCCGAACTTGCCGATGATGAAACTGTCACCCGGATTGCCCAATACGAAATGGCCTTCCGCATGCAGACTTCAGTTCCGGAGGTCATGTCTATCGACGCCGAACCCAAATCCATCCACGAGATGTATGGCACCAAACCCGGAAAGGAATCCTTTGCCAACAATTGCCTTCTTGCCCGCAGGCTCGCTGAAAACGGAGTTCGCTTCATTCAGCTCTACGACTGGGGCTGGGACACACACGGATCCAACAAATCAGAAGCTCTCAATGCCGGCTTCATCAACAAGTGCGAGTCCATCGACAAGCCCATCTCCGCACTCCTCACCGACCTCGAACAACGGGGAATGCTGGATGATACCCTCGTCGTCTGGAGCGGTGAATTCGGCAGAACTCCGATGCAGGAAAACCGGAACGGAACTAAAATGGCCTTCCTTGGCCGCGATCACAACCCCAACGCCTTCACCCTTTGGATGGCCGGAGCTGGAGTCAAACCGGGGATCACTCACGGCGAAACCGATGAGATGGGCTATCGCTCCCTTCCTGGCCAAGAGGTCCACCTTCGCGACTTCCACTCTACCCTTCTCCATCTCGTAGGCCTAGATTCCGAGCGCCTGTCGTTCCCGCGACAGGGCCTCAATGAAAAGTTGACCGGCGTGAAACACACCAAGCTAATTAGAGAAATTCTATCCTGAGAACCGGGGCCGGATCCTCGATCATATGATTTAAAACCCGACCCCGCTCAGGGGGAACTCGCAAAACAGCTGATCGAACACAGGTGTCAATAAAAGAGACCACTGACTCTTCCCTTTGTTCAAAATCTTCTTTCGCTTTCGTATCCGCCACCTTCATTGGTGACATTGAACTGCATCAAAACATTTCCACCGCCCGACCAAGGGCCCAGGAAGCGCTTCCGGGGAGAAGTCTCCGGAAAATAATATTCCATCTCCCGCTCTTCTTCGTTCTTCAACCGGAAGAAAAAGAAAAACGAAACCACGATGAGAAACCCAACCACCGCCAGGAAAATTGTTGAAACCCCAAACGACGATCCACTTTCGGAATCAGTTACCAGGCTTGATTCAGTCACACGATTCCCTCTCGCCCGGGCATTGTTGTGCTCGATTTTCTCCATGACTAGCCCGAGGTATCCAAACTCCTCGGACAGAATCCGGGTTCCACTTGCGACCTGCGACCGGGGGTCGGCGGAAAGCTTGGCCTTCCGGGACGCATCGGAAAGAGCTCTTTGAATGGAAGCTTGAAAATCCTGCTCCTGTTGTTTCGACCAGTTAGCGGCGCCAACAAACTCACCAAAATACTGCGGCGATTCCGGATCATTAATCACGTGGAGGAGCAATCCCCACAAGCCCCCGCCACCCCAACTCTTTCCCATCAAAAGAGCAGCTTCATTCCCTTGAGCCACCGCCCCTTCGGGCAGAATGGCGACAAAGAGCGCAGCTCCACCCTTCTCACGAGCGGCCGCAATTTTTCCTTCCATTTCCCGACTATCGCTTTCATCAAGCCAGCCTTCCGGATCATAAATTCCATTCGCCGGCTTTAATGGAATCTGGCCTGGGGATCCGCCCACAGAAGCAAACAGCGCGATTAGAAATAACAAAAATCGCTTCATTCCCACTGCCCCTTCTCTCCCAGATTTTCAAATTTCCCACGGCTCAATCTTCGCTCTGTCCGTTCCGCCCCTTCCGATAAAACCCCGACAGCTCCCTCCACAAAATTCAAAACCGCGACACCATAATCTCTCCTCGCGAACAGGCTGCCGGAGAACTGTAAAAGTGCAAGCCATCGCTCTTCATTTAAGAATGGCTCAATCGCATAACCCGATGTCACAGAAACGCGACCATTTGCGCCATCGATCAACAGCAAAATCGTCCATGGTCGGAGCTCCTCTTCGCCCGGACCATCAATTGGGCTCGCGTTCAACATCCAAAAACCAAACTCACGCAGATCCGTTTCAGGCTCCAAATCGATGACACAGAAACAGAAACGAACTTGAGGAAAACGTTTTGCCAAACTCGCAAGGGCCCCGTCAATCCTCTCCCGATCGGCTGGACCAAAGTGATCACCAGGATCGATGTAACGCTCGATTTTTGGAGCCGCAAAGGGAAATTTCTTCACAACACTGTGACCGGAGTAACCACAGCGGGGACAACTCTCTACCGGATCCTCGATAATGGTCCGGCAACCCGGGCAAGTCATTGCACTGATGGCAAAACTACCGGCCCGGTATTTTTTGCTGCGCTTTGAATCGTCCCTTCGTTTCGACATTGTTTAACTCTCAGCTCTCAAGGTCACAGATCGGCCGTGAGCGTGCAAGCCTTCCATTCTAGCGAAGTGCTCAACCACCTTTTGCGATTTCCGAACCGCCTTTTGGTCCATTCGAACCACGCTCGCACGCCGCTGGAATTGATCCGCCCGCAGACCGGAGAACGACCGCCCCGAGCCTTCGGTCGGCAAAGTGTGACTCGGCCCGGCCAAAAAGTCACCCACCGCGACCGCAGAGTAGTTCCCCACATAAATGGCGCCAGCGGTGCGGACCTGATCAAGCCACTTGTCTTCATTCTTGGCAACCAAGATCAAGTGCTCAGGAGCCCAATCATTGACGATGGAAATCGATTCCTTCATCGACTTGGTTAACAAAAGAAAGCCTGCCTTCTTCAGTGCTTTGGTGGCAATTTCTCGGCGGGGTGTCTCAGCCAACTGGATCTCAAGCTCCCGTTGAATATCTCTAAACAGCTTCTTTGAATGGGTAACCACCCCCACAACAGAATCCGGCCCGTGCTCCGCTTGAGCCAAAAGATCCGACGCCAAAAAACAGGGATTTCCGGTCGCGTCCGAGGCAATCAATACCTCACTCGGCCCGGGAAGAAGATCGATCGAAACCGCTCCCACCATCTGTCGCTTTGCTTCCACCACGAAGCTATTGCCCGGCCCAAAAATCTTGTCAACCGGTGCAATCGATTTTGTTCCCAGTGAAAGTGCCGCGATCCCGTGGGCACCACCAGCCTTATAAATCTCCGATGCTCCTGCTGCTTCCAACGCATAAAGCAGTTCCGCATTCACCGAACCATCGGTGCCCGGTGGAGTCGCAGCCACAATCTCCGGCACACCTGCCGCTTGGGCAAAACCCGCTGTCATCAGCGAAGTCGAAACCAAGGGAGCCTTGCCGCCGGGAACATAAACACCCACTCGATCAAAAGGCACGAATCGCTCCCCCACTTCCACACCTTGCAAATTCCTTGCCTTCCAGTTTTTACGAAGACTTTTGGCCGCAAAAGCATGAATATTCTTCAACGACGACTCAATGGCACTCTTGGTATCTTGACTCACGGAGTCACGCGCTAACTTCAATTCAATATCGGTCACCCGCAGTGATCTGGACGTGAGAGTTGCTCCGTCAAACTTCTTCGCGAAAGCAACCAAAGCCCGATCCCCTTTTTCCGCCACTTCGGAAACAATTCCAGCCACCGTATCCGAAACGGCCTCGCTCGGAATCGCCCGACGATAGAGCTTCTTTACGAAAGCGGGATAAGCTCTGTCTTCGTGAGTGAGAATCTTCATGGCCACTACTAAGCTCGAATGAATAAAAGAACAAGCCAAGGGCTTAACCGTTTAGCTTCTCCAAGCTTTTGGGCAAAAATCGTCCGTCTTTACGGAACAACTTCCCATCAAAGTAAATCTCACCACCTCCATAGTCCTTGCGCTGAATGTTGACCATATCCCAGTGAACTGTGGAACGGTTGCCATTGTCGGCCTCCTCATAAGCCTGTCCCGGCGTAAAGTGGAAGCTTCCTGCGATCTTTTCGTCGAAGAGAATATCGCGCATTGGTTCGCGAACAATCGGGTGAAAGCCTAGCGCGAACTCCCCGATATATCGGGCACCTGGATCACTATCGAGGATTTTGTTTAATTCTTTGGTCATTCCTCCATCAGCCTCGGCCTTGACAATCCTGCCCTTTTCAAAAGTCAGCTTGATGCCGTCAAAACTGATACCCCGGTAAATCGTAGGAGCATTGTAGTAAATCACTCCTTCCACCGAGTCCTTGACCGGGGCAGTGAAGACCTCACCGTCCGGGATATTATTTTGGCCGCCACAAGCGATCGCCGACATGCCCTTGATTGAAAAGCGAAGATCGGTTCCGTTTCCAACAATCTGAACATCGTCTGCTTTCTCCATAAGGCGCTTGAGCGCATTCATCGCCGGGAGATAACTCTTATAATCGAGCAAACAGGCATCGAAGTAAAAATCCTCGAAGGCTTCCGTGCTCATTCCCGCTTGCTGGGCCATTGCCGGGTGCGGCCATCGCAGGACACACCATTTCGTTTTCTTCACCCGATGATCCAACACTTTGCGAAGATGCTTCATTGCCGTGCCCATCTTTTTGGCCGGAACATCGCTGGTCTCGGTAATGTTGTGCGATCCACGGATGGCAATATAAGCATCCATATCCTTCATCTCAGTGAGGAGATGCTTCGAGGTCGCCTGAAACTGATCCTCGGTAGCTCCCATGAGCATCTCGCGGCTCAGCCGGTTGGAACCGAGGCGTAAGAAGGGAACACCCTTCCGTGACCGAACTTCGCGAATCAAGGCCACCGCCATGTCATCCGGCGTATCAACGAGATCGAGCAAGATTTTTTCACCCTTTTTGAGTGCGGTGGAGTAGCGAACGAGCTGCTGTGCGAGCTGGGGATACCTTGGGTCCATGGGTGAAACAAACCGTGCCACGCAGCCTTGGACAATCAGAAAAACCGCGATTGGCCTGAATCCCTACTTCTGCCAATCAGCGATTGGCTTGGCGCCACTGATCGAATGACTGCCCGCTTGGATTGTCCGGGTCAGGAAGATGGGAGTTCGCATCCAGCTTTCGACCAAGCTCCGAATCATCAAAAGCAGGACCACCGCCCCGCCGGTCATCACTGGCCCCACAGGAGACAAGAGCCGAAGACGCTAGAGCATAGGCCACAAAGATCGTGAAACTCTTCATTAAATGAGTATGCCCGTATCCAGACGCTTCGCAAGGCTGGAAGATAAATCTAACAAAAGAAATCAAAGAGACCCTACTTCGCCTCATCGAGCATCCGAACGGCGGCCTTGGAGAGAGCCTTCTCCAATTCGTCTGGCATTCCATAGTCCGGGAGCTCTCTGATAAAGACCGCCCAATCGCGCTTCATTCCCGATCCCAAATAGGCATTCAAGCGGGTTGCCACGGTCGAATCAGCTAATTCTTTCTCAGACTTGTAAGTCTTGGTCAGAGCATCTCTCACATCCCCAAAACGAGTTAGGTAATACTTCTGATGGTAGCCCTCAGCGTAAGTGAAACTCCCAACTGGTGCGATTGTTGTTTGCACCTCGTCGACTTTCACCCCCTGCTCGGCAGCAGCATTAGCCCTGGATTTTTCGGCCTCTTTCTTCTGGGCCTCGTCATGATAGAAAACCGCATTCATATACTGACGCGACGTATTGATTTGGTCGCATCGATGGGCGGCCCAGAAAATTTCAAGGAGATCATCGTACTTCAAGATCCGGGGATCGTAATCGATGGAAATCACCTCGGTATGTTTCCCCAGATTGTAATAGCTGGGGTTTGCTTTGTCGCCACCGGCATAACCGACGCGTGTGCGGAGAACACCCTTCAGACTTCCGAACTCGGAGTCGGGCCCCCAAAATCAGCCAAGGCCGAAAGTCGCCGTTTCAAATTTCACCCTAGCTGTCTTTGCATCGAGGGGAAGCGTTGATGCCGAGACCTTGCCGTCGGCTTTGGGGAGTGGTTCTGCGAGTCCTGCCATGACAGCCCAACTTGCAACCGCCCCAAGAATTATCAATCGGAATTTCATGTTGATAACGATAAGATGACATAAAATCGGATATATTCCAGCCGAACTGTTGCGCGGGATTTTGCTTTGCATGAGAGCAGATTCAAACGATCTCTTTCCTACCGGAATGACCGAGCCACAAACAGTCTCCGAGTTTGCCGAGCGCGTGCTGATGTCTACTTCCCTGGAAGACAAGCTCTCCCATGCGCCCGCGGCCCTCAACCTCGACCCCCCGCGCCGGGGCGGCTTTACCGCGCCCTCCACACCCGGTCGTCCCGATCACCTCAAACCTAAACCAAACGACGGTAAATCCCCTTTTCCTTCCGCAGATCAAATCCACGACGAAGAGCAACGCGGTATTCTCCTCCATTTCTTTGCCAATCACGAACTCCTTGCTGTTGAGCTCATGGCGCTTGCCTTGCTGAAATTCCCGGACGCGCCTGATTCGTTCCGCAAAGGCGTCCTGCGAACCCTGCAGGAGGAACAAAACCACACCCTCTGGTATCTCGCACGAATGAATGAATGTGGCCTGAACTTCGGAGACTACCATCTCAGTCCCATGATTTGGACGCACATTTCCTCCATGGAAAGCCCCCTCGATTATGTCTCACGCCTCTCCCTCACTTTCGAGCAAGCCAATCTCGACTACGCCAAACACTACTCTCAAGTCCTAGCTCAAGCCGGTGACCAAAAATCCGCCGATCTACTCGCCCAGATCTACAAAGACGAAATCGCCCACGTCGGCTACGGCCTCAAATGGCTGCGCCGCTGGAAACAAAACGCCCAATCCGATTGGGACGCCTGGCACAAACAGCTCCACTTTCCGCTCTCCCCCATTCGTGCCAAAGGCATGGCTCCCTTCAACGGGGAAGGCCGCCGCAAAGCCGGGATGGACGAACACTTCATCGCCTCCATCAAACGATACCAAGCCTCCCGAGGTCGCAGCCCCGATCTTTACTGGTTCAATCCCGACGTCGAACTCGCCTCAAACTTCAAAAGCTGGACTCCGCCCAAACGCCTCGAGGAACTCGCCTCAGACCTCGAATATGCCTTCGCTCTCGCCGCGCCCTCCTCGGACGACCTCGTTCTCCTCCGCAACCAACCCAGTGACAAACATCGTGAATCCCTCGCACGCCACGATCTCACTTTCCCCGAAATCGCCTCGCTTTCTGACTTAAAGCAAGTCCGCGAAAACCGAAAAACGCGACACGAACAATCATGGGGAACCCCAAACCCCTGCCTCCTCTCAAAAAATCTGGGCCTCGAACTCCGGGCCCTCCTCGGCCAGTCAATCCCCGCCCAAGTCTGCCACAGCCAGGCAGAAATTCGGACCTTTATCGGAGCTCACCCGACCTCCAACTGGCTCGCCAAACCCCTTCTCAGCTCCGCCGGACGCGGCCTCATCAAATTCACGTCCGAACAAGCCCCAAATATCAAAGGAGACTACCTCATCGAACCCTGGCTCGAAAAAGAACGCGAATTCTCCCTCCTTTACCAATCCAACCCAGCCGACCAAGGCGGCCTTCGTTTCCTCGGCCTTTGCCATCAGGAAGTCGGCGATCCGGGACAATGGATCTCCTCCACCTCGGCTCCAAAACCCGCCAGCGGCCTGCCCGCGGAACACGCCCGCCTCATCGCGAATGAAGCCCTCCCCGCCGCGAAAAAAGACATCTTAAACGCCCTTCACCAACTCCTCGAATCTCACGACTACCACGGCCCGGTTTGCATCGATTCTTTTCTCCACCGCACGCCGGAAGGGCTCCAATGGCATCAAGTCAGCGAGATCAACGCCCGCTGGTCCATGGGCCGTCTCGCCCACAATCTCCGCCTCAAACTCTGTCCAAATCGTTCCCTAACCCTTACTACGATTCCCAAGGACTCCCCCATTCCAGAAGGCGCCATCGCCCTTGGCGACCCCACCAGCGCCCACACCCGCATCCCCGTTGCTATGCAGCTTGGACCAGATGCCCTTGGGGGGCTTTAGTTCGAGCCACCGTCCTGCAGCCCAGACTAAAGCCCAAGCTCCTTAAATTCACCCTTCACTCTTTCTCCATCACTCTTCACACTCTCTCCATGAGCGAACTCTCCCAAGCCGTCAGCATTCATCCCTACTTTAAAGTCCAAGAAGGAAAACTCGATGCCTTCAAGGAAACAATGAAGGAGTTCGTGGCCCGCACCAGCACCGAGGACACCTGCCTCTACTACGACTTCTCAGTCAACGGCGACGTCGTCTTTTGCCGCGAAGCCTACATTGGCGCGGCCGGAGTTCTTAAGCACCTCGAAAACGTCGGCTCTTGCATCGAGGAAGCCCTCACCTTTTCCGAGCTCTTCCGCCTTGAACTCCACGGCCCTGCCGAAGAACTCGACAAACTCCGCGAGCCCCTCGCCGAACTCAATCCCGAGTTTTTCGCCCACGTCACAGGCGTTGCGAAGTAATCAAACCACAGCTATCTTTCGAAATGCCGACGAAGAAAGAAATCCAGGATCTCTACTTCATGGATGCGCGTTTCAAGCTTCTTGAAATCGCTTCCTTCCTCGATCGTGTCGATCGCCACGAAGGTGAGGCCGACTTCCGTCATCCCGCCTTCGCCAAAGCTCTCGCCGCCATGCAAAACCCACCGGAAGGCACCACACGAGCACAAGCGGTTCACCTCGCATTTTCAGACCACTCCACTGAGCCCGCCGAAGCCGCCGGAATCCAATTTGCTTATGGAGCCTGCGAAGATATCTCCGGGGGCGCCCACAACGAGGAGGTAGAATCATGAGATACATTGAGCCACACGCCCACATGGTCAGCCGCACCACCGCGGACTACCAGGCCATCGCACAAGTCGGTTGCGAAGCTCTCTGCGAACCCGCCTTCTGGGCAGGATTCGACCGTGCTTCACCCCAGGGATTCTTCGACTACTATCGCCAACTTACCGAATACGAACCGGCACGCGCCGCCAAGTTCGGGATCAAGCACTTCTGTTGGCTCTGCATCAATCCCAAGGAAGCAGAAGATCCCGTCTTCGCCCGTGAAGTCATGGCGATGATTCCCGAATTCATCGACAAGCCCACGGTCCTCGGCATTGGCGAAATTGGTCTCAACAAGAACACCAAAAACGAACTCGCAATTTTTGAAGAGCACGTCGAGATCGCAAAAAAATACGATCAGGCCATTCTCATCCACACCCCCCACCTTGAGGACAAGTTGAAAGGGACCCGCCTTATCCTCGACGCCCTCAACAACGCCAATGTTGATCGCAACCGGGTCATCATCGACCACGTCGAAGAGCACACCGCGCCCCTCGTTCTCGATCAAGGATACTGGGCCGGCATGACCCTCTATCCTGAGTCCAAATGCTCCCCCGCCCGGGCCATCGACATTCTCGAAACCTTCGGCATGGAAAACATCTGGATGAACTCAGCCTGCGACTGGGGCATCTCCGATCCTCTCGCCGTGATCAAGACGGCCCTCGAGATGAAGAAGCGCCAACATTCCCCCGAGATCATTGACAAGGTCATCTTCGAGAACCCCAAAGCCTTTCTCTCGCAGTGTCCAAACTTCAAACTCTAGTTCCGATCGTCGCAACCTTCGCCGCCGTGCAGGCCGAGACTGTTTTGTGGAAGGCCACTGGCACTGTGGATCGCCTGAGTGGTTCGTTTGACGGCCAGGATCTCTCAGTTGGAGATCCCCTTGAATTCCGTATGACCCACAGTGACGACGTGGAGCCCGATCCAGTCACCGGAGTCTTCGGCCGCGTCGAATCAGATTTTCAGGAAAACATAAACCTGAATATCACCATCACCTCGGGGAGTCGCACTTGGCAGGGTGGCGTGACCTCCGCAATCACTGGTTCGCCACGGACTTTCTTCACGAAAATTACCAATCCCTTTCCCACTGCTGAGTTCGTCGAAATCACGGCCACCACCCTTGATCAAGCGACCTTTTCCAGCTTCCCCTTCCACCAAGGGGATGACGCCGCGGAAATCTCTCTCTCGTTTCTGGGTGCCAACAACGAGTTCTTGCAAGGGGGCATCAGCGTCCTTGGCTTCTCCATTTCCAATCTGGCTTCCGCTACCGGAACCTTATCCACCGGAACCAGCAACGAGCTCGACTTCACCCTAGACACGGACTCTTTGGAAATTCTTTTCGAAGATGACGAGATAATCACTTTGCCGCAATTCACCGTTACAGCCGAGATCAATCCCGAGTCTATCGCGCTCACCTGGCCGACCGATTTACGCTTCAGATATCGGGTCGAAGGAACCTCCAACCTCGCCGCTGAGGAGTGGGCCGAGCTCGAAATACGTAACGGGACCAGCACCCTGATCACCCGATCCTACCCACTCGCAAATACCTTTCGCTTCTACCGCGTTATAACAATCGGAAGGTAAATCCTTGCGACCATGGCCACCGTCGCTAAGAAGCGGGGGTGAAGTTCGAAAGCCACCACCTCGCCTACTGCACCAACATCCATCCGGCCGAAAGCTGGGCTGAGACATTTCACGTGCTCAAGACCGATGTCCTTGCAGTCCGAGACCGCGTCGCTTCCGGCGAGAAATTTGCCATTGGCCTCCGCCTCTCTGCACTGGCAGCCTCGGAACTGATTGGTACTGATGGCCAAAACCTCCGACTCTTCAAAGCCTGGCTCGCTGAAGAAAATTGCTACGTCTTTACCATCAATGGATTTCCCTACGGTTCCTTTCATGGCACTCGAGTAAAAGAAAAAGTCTACCAACCGGACTGGACCACCGAGGAGCGGCTGACCTATACCAACAACCTCTTCATCATCATTTCCGAACTCTGTCCTGAAGACTCCGGCGGCTCGGTTTCCACCCTCCCCGGCTCCTTCAAAGAATTTCAGGCCGACGAAAAACTCATCTTCGCCAATCTTTACGCCTGCTCCCGCCTCATCGAAACCCTCTCCCTCGAATCGGGTAAAGATCTGCATCTCGGACTCGAGCCCGAACCACTTGGCCACTTCGAGAACACCGAGGAAACTCTCGCCTTCTTCGAACGCTTTTTGACTTGGTGTGAAGCCCGGGAGCTCGATTCAAATCCGGTCAAAAAACACATTGGTATCAACTACGACACCTGCCACTTCGCCCTCGAGTTCGAAGATTGCCACCGGTCGCTGAAAGCTCTCACGGACGCTGGCCTCCGTATATCTAAAATTCACCTCTCCAACGCCCTCTCCTTCGATCCAAAAAATCCCGAAGCTCTCGAGGCCATCCGACAGTTCGACGAACCTACCTACCTTCACCAGGTTATTCTCAATACCGACCCTCTCACCCGTTTCAAAGACCTTCCTGAATTCGACGGCTCAACCGATGCTACGGAAGGAAGAATTCATTTTCACGTTCCGCTCTACTCCGAGCCTCTGGCGCCATTGGCTTCCACGCTTGATCACGCCGAAGCTGCCATCGCCTACCTCAAGGAGCACCCTGAGACATGCCCCCACCTCGAAATTGAAACCTACACCTGGGGCGTCCTCCCGGATCAGCTCCAAAAGCCGCTCACCGACCAGATCAGCGCAGAATACGAGTGGGTTCGCTCGCGTTGAGCAAACTAAAATGCGCCAACAATAAATCTCCGCCGACTTGCTGGCCTGGTATATGTCCAAGCTACTTCCCCTAACCAAGAATCTGCCGTAAAAACGAGTTCCTCTTGATTTATTCAAACCGTAGTCGAATCCAAACGGGTCGGACCACACTGTTTTTCCCAGCAAGCATTTCATCGAATGCGCTTAGCACTCGTTCAGGCGCGTGCCACTCCCCGTTTTCGAAACAAGTTAACGACCTCAATCAAATCCCTCTTTCCTCCCCCGGGGGCGTATACTGGTAGAGTTGGATTCCCTACGCGTCTTGAGCTCTTTAAGACTCAAACACCCTTCAGACTCCATTCTCTTTAGGATGCCGCGAAAAATCTCAGATCTCATTCAATCGGATCGGATCTGATCAGAAAGTCCCGTATTCTGAAACCCCACCAGGATTGGGCTCATTAAGAAGTTCGCCAAATCATCCGCGTTCTTTTTGCCGACTATTCCGGTGACCATCTCTTCCGCGATCGTGCCGAACTGGTTCAGGACCTCGGCCTCGATTGAGAAAAAACTAACTTTTAGGTGATTGTGACTTGCCAATATCCGAGTCTTTCCTAAAAGTTCGCCCAACGCGGAGGGGTGGCAGAGTCTGGTTTAATGCACCGGTCTTGAAAACCGACGTAGCGCAAGCTACCGAGGGTTCGAATCCCTCCCCCTCCGCCA
>JBDNAG010000265.1:0-6065 GCA_039768565.1 Akkermansiaceae bacterium
AAGGCTGGAGGCGAGGAGATTATTAGTCAGACTTTTAAGGTGGGATTGCAGGCAGCGGTTCGTTTCGACACTAATCCCATCTTCGCAATCTTACATGAGGCGATTTATGCGCAGGGGGCTGCCAGCGGGTGGGCCTGCGATGCAGTGCAGAAGGAAAAGTATCACCATTTCGCTGATTACGACGATTTTTTATTTTACGGAGAAATGATTTTTCCGTGGATGTTCGATGAAATATCGGAGCTACGGGGGATGAAGGAGGCCGCCAATCTTTTAGCGAAAAAATCGGATTGGCCTCCACTTTATGATCCAGAAGTTCTGAGAGGAAACACCGTGCCGGTAGCATGTGCGGTTTATGCTGATGACATGTTTGTAAATATGAAATTTTCACGAGAAACCGTCGAGGCGGTAGCAAATATGAAAGCGTTTTATAGCAGCGAGTATGAACACTGTGGACTCAGAGTTGGAGGAGAGCATTTGTTCTCAAGGCTCATCGATTTAAACCGAGGGGAAGTGGAGCGATGATTTGTCCTCTCACTCTTGCCGGTCTCGCAATCATCGGGGCGATGTGGGCAGAGCTGCGAAATATCATCATCATCTATGTCGACGATTTGGGTTTCGGTGATTTGTCCTTTTACAATCCAAAGGCAACTTACAAAACCCCGCGTCTTGATCAAATGGCAGTGGAAGGGACCAGATTGAGTAACGAAAATGGATCCGGAGCCATGCGCGAGCGACTGGCTCTTTTCAAAGAAGGATCTCCTTATCGGAAGCTCGCACCTGGGAAGAAGTGATTATTTAAAAGGATTTTGATACCAGAAGACGCCAAGTTGGTCTCGTTCTTCACAGCAGAAAAGGTCGAGGTCGCCATCACCATCGACATCGTATGGAACGAGCCTGTCGTATTTAATACCTTGGGGGCCTGCAATTTCGTGGCTTTGCCACTTTTGCTCAAAAGGAGAATCCCTGAAAGAAAGCCAGCGTGTTCCTGATAGGGGTGCGTTAGCCCCTTCGCAGCTAAAGATAAGGTCGTTTTTACCGTCGAGATTGACATCGAAAACCACTGCGCTCTTACCCCCGCCAACGCCCTTGGGAAGGGTGATGACGTGTTCCTGCCACCCTGTGTTGGTGGCTCGAAACCAAATAATAGAGGAGGTCTCGATGGCGATGATGTCGGTTTGACCATCCTGATCGAGGTCTCCATGAGAGATGAATTTAATTTCGCGATTTTTTCCTCCAATCTCGTGGCGCTTCCAATGTTTAGTCCCTATCGCCAGGCGAGGTCCCGGGTATTCCAACCAGTAAACTCCGCGTTTTGGCCCGCGGCGGTCGCTGACCAGGACGTCATCCATGCCATCCCCGTTCATATCAATGGAGATCAAGGACATGATCCAACCGGTATCTTGCAGTTTGTGATACTTCCAGTCGTCAACCTTGCGGGCGTTTTGGGGGACTTCAAGCCAACCGACGCTCCCGTTTTTACCCTTTGAGCTGACAATGAGATCAATGCCGTTTTTACCATCAATGGATTTAGGAAGGGCATACATCCAAGATTGTTTTTTCACGGTGGCGGGAATGGCATCGGTCTTCCATTTTTCAGAGTCGAGAAATGACGCTGGATCTTTGGGTGCCCAATGAACGAACATTGTTTTGGTTCTTCCTTCACAAGAGCTGATGACATCAAAATTTCCATCGTTGTCCAAATCGGCAAAGATGGCGTCTTCGGCCGAACTGACTTTTCCGACCGTGACAAGGGGCCATTTTCGGGTGGCCTTATTATGGCCCGGATGAAGGTAGGCCCGGACAACTCCGCCTTCTTCCCATCCCGTAGCGATGTCCATAAGGCCGTCTTCGTTGACGTCGGCGAGGCGAACGCCATCGGCACCCTTTGAACTGTCATCAATGGTGTGGCGTTTCCACGACTCTTCTCCTATAAGTGGGAGTGCGGAGATGACAACGAGGAGGGAAAGTTTCACACCTATTTTTGGAGAAGGAGAGGTTTGGCTTCATCGACCCAACCGGCGGGGCGTTGGCCTTTACCTTTGCGGTCATCGTCTCCCAAGTCTTCCCGTGCTCTATTAGCGAGCTCGGTGAGTTGTGCTACGATGTCGGGGTGCTTCTCGGCGAGGTTGGTTGATTCGCCAGCATCGGCTAAAAGGTCAAAGAGTTGAGTTTTGGTGTCCTTCTTCTTTCCACTCCAGCCTTCAAATTTTTGAGTTTGGGGAAGAACGAGTTTCCACTTTTCACTTCGAACGGCTTGGAGTTGGGTGGTGTGATAATAGTAAAAGGCCGTGTGCGGTGATTTGGCCCCGGAATTGGCAAAGAGAAGATCGATGATGTTGTGGCCGTCAATTTTTTTGGTGGGGAGTTTTCCTCCTGAAAGGGCTGTTAAAGTTGGGAGGAAATCGAGGGTTGAGGAGATCTCGGAGCAGGTGGAGTTGGCCGGTATCTTTCCGGGCCAGTGCATGATGCAAGGGACGCGCATGCCTCCTTCGTGAGTGGACCCCTTTCCCCCTTTGAGTGGGGTATTGCTGCCTCCGTTGCGATTGTTGGAACCATTGTCGGAACTGAAAATAATGAGGGTGTCATTGACGAGTTTCTCCTGTTTCAGAACTGCAAGAAGACGACCGGTGCAGGCATCGACTTCTTCTATCCAGTCGCCATATTTTCCGTTGCTCGATTTGCCTTTGAAGCCCTCGCCCGGAAAGAGTGGGAGGTGAACGGAAGTGTGGGGAAGATAAAGGAAGAAGGGTTTGTCGCGATTTTTCCGGACGAAAGAGATAGCTTCCTCAGTGTAACGTCGGGTGACGGGGGATTGGGCTACGGGAGCCTCGATGACTTTGTCGTCCCGGAGGAGGGGAAGGGGAATGTTTTTCCGGCCCATGTCGTTGGAGTAGGGAATCCCAAAGTATGAATCGAAGCCGTGCTTGGTGGGGAGGAATTCGGGTTGGTCGCCGAGATGCCACTTGCCGATACAGGTTGTCGCGTAGCCTTGGGCCTTGAGGATTTCAGCGATGGTGGTTTCGTTCGGATTGAGGCCTTTTCGAGCATTTGGGAAGAGGACCCACTTGTCGTTTTGGTCCACGTGCATGTTGAGGCGTCGTGGATAGCAGCCGGTAAGGAGGCTGGAGCGGGAAGGCGTGCAGACGCCGGAGGTGACATAGAAGTCGGTGAAGCGCATGCCGTTCTTCGCGAGGTGGTCAAGAATCGGGGTCCGATTTTTCGTGGAACCGTAGCAGCCAATGTCGCCGTAGCCCATGTCATCCATATAAATCAGGATGATGTTGGGTTTTCGGGCGATCGCGGAGGTGACGAGGAGGGAGAGGATGAGGAGGGGTTTCATGGAATGGACTTGTTTGGTCGATCTTTTTGCGTGCGGTTTCGATGTCAAAGTCACCATACTGTTGGATGTTGTTGCGGTGAGCGTTGAGTAGAGTGGTTTACCATTTGCTAATGGTTTTTTGGCCTTCGGTGGCGTGGTAGGGAAGCCGGATTTAGCGACCTGCGATGTCGGGCTCAGAGTTGTCGCCGCTGAGGATGATGAAGGGGGGCTTCATATCAAAGGCGATTCGGGGGCGATAATAGGAGGTTGACTGTCGTGAATGCGGAAAATCCTTTAGTTTCTATCGAGGATTATGGAAGGTCTCAAAGAGAAAATTGATTTCAAGTGTTTATAGGAAAGGAACTTCGAGCTCAATAAGATGGGCTGCAACCGGAAGTTTTTCAGGAGATTTTGAAGCGTCTGATAAAGACCACCTTGTCTTATGCTACGATGATGATTGAATTAAAAATATCAAATTCAAATAACTGTCATGGCGTCCACCTTCAAAAAACTAAATTTTCTATTGCTGATCGCGGTTACGTTGAGTGCTTCTGCAAAAGTTGATTTCGCTCATGATATTCTTCCAATTCTCAGAGAGAATTGTGTGAAGTGCCATAGTAACGGGAAGAAGAAAGGGGGGCTTTCCATGGAGACCCGGGAATCGATTCTGGATTCGGATACCGTGGAAGTGGGAAATGCGGGAGCGAGTTACTTTATCGAAGTGCTGACCGCCGAGGATGAAGACGATCGCATGCCGCACGATGCGGATTCTCTTTCGACGAAAGAAATATCTGTTCTAACGAGATGGGTAAATGAAGGTCTGTCGTGGGAACCGGGATTTACTTTTCGGAAGAAAACCTGGAAGGCTCCTTTGGCTCATCGAAAGGTCGAACTTCCGAAAGAGGACATCAAAGGTGGGAATCCCATTGATCGGATCGCGCGGGCGTATTTCGAAAAGAACAAGGTGCAACCGCCGGAAGCAATTTCGGACGCTCGTTTTTTAAGGCGGGTGTCGTTGGATCTGGTTGGTCTTTTGCCGACTCGGGAGGACCTTGAAGTTTTTGTGAGTTTGAAATCCCGTTCAAAGCGGGAGGATAAGATTCAGGAGTTGTTGGAGAGGGATCAGGATTATGCCGATCACTGGATGACCTTTTGGAATGATCTCCTGAGGAACGATTATGCCGGAACAGGATTCATCGATGGTGGTCGCAAGCAGATCACGGGGTGGCTTTATGAATCGCTGAAGACCAACAAGCGATACGACCAGTTTGTGAGGGAGTTGTTGAATCCCACAGGTGAGTCCGAAGGTTTTATTAAGGGCATCAAGTGGCGGGGAGATGTGAATGCTTCGCAGGTTCCCGAAATCCAATTTGCTCAAAATGTTTCGCAGGTGTTCTTTGGCGAGAATATGAAGTGTGCTTCCTGTCACGATAGTTTCATTGATGACTGGAAGCTGGAAGATGCTTATGGCATGGCGGCGATTATTGCGGGGAAACCGCTTGAGATGTATCGCTGTGACAAGGCAACGGGTGAGAAGATGGATGCTAAATTTCTGTTCGATGAACTTGGGGGAATTGATAAGTCTGCACCGAAAGCCAAGCAGCTCCAGAGGGTGGCGGAGTTGGCTACTGCCGAAGGAAATGGAAGATTGGCGCGGACGATTGTGAATCGACTTTGGGCAAGGTTGATGGGTCGCGGATTGGTGGAGCCGGTTGATATGATGAGTAACCGGCCATGGAGTGAAGATATGCTAGACTACCTCGCGTGGGATCTCGCTCACAACGGATATGATTTAAAAAGAACTCTGGCGCTGATGGTAAGCGCCAGAACTTACCAAAGTGGGACGGTGGCTCCTTCGGAGAAGCAGGAGGACTTCATATTTGAAGGCCCGATTGCGAAGCGAATGACGGCCGAGCAATTCATCGATTCGGTGTGGGGTATCACGGGGACGACTCCAGGGAGGATTGATGCCAAAGTGAACCGTGGTTCAAGAGGGCAACAATTTTCGATTCCGGGGAAATGGATTTGGTCAGCACCGGGGAATCGACCGGCAGGCGAGAAGGTGACTTTTCAGAAAGTTCTTAACTTGTCGGCGAAGACGGCAGGGGGAATTATCATCACCTGTGACAATGAGTATGAGCTTGTCGTCAATGGCAAGAAAGTCGGCGGGGATGCCAACTGGGAAACCGTGGAGCAATTTGATCTCAGTGGACATTTAAAACAGGGGGATAATGAGTTTGTGGTTAAGGCTCGAAATCTTGGTGGTTCTCCCAATGGAGCAGGGCTCTATCTTCTCATGAATTTCACCAATTTGTCCGGAGAGGAATCGATGGTGACTGCCGACCGAACTTGGCTTGCAAATGGAAAGCCTTCTGTGGAGCAGGGGCCACACCCGTGGGCAGCTCGTGTGAATGGGCAGATCAATAAATTTCTCAATGACAGGATCGTTCAGAAAAAAGAGGAGATTAGTGCAGTCCGAGCCTCATTGGTAAAATCGACTCTCCTGATGCGTGCGCTTGGTCGTCCGAATCGCGAACAAGTGGTTACGACACGGCCGGCTGATCTCACGACCTTGCAAGCCCTCGAGCTAAATAACGGAGCGGAGTTTGTGAATTATTTGAATCGTGGTGCCGCTAAACGGGCAGGCGAAAAAGAGATCGTGGAATCACTTTACCTCGAAGCCCTGTCCCGTCCGCCGAGTTCGCTCGAAAAGAAAGTGGCGCGCGAGATTTTGGGTCGAAAGGTG